>CAMWGS010000024.1 GCA_947173865.1 uncultured Ruminococcus sp. | reverse complement strand
GCCGTATACTTACCACGAAAAATATTTTTTATCCACTGAAAATTTAAAATATGATGCAGAATAAATAAAACAAAAATACCTGTTCCGAGCCATTCGTGGATAACCTCACCAGCAAGCATATATGCCATCAAAACAGGCATTGCCATAAGCATAAGTATATCTAAAACAACTTTAAAAATAAACTTTTTTGACAATTTTTCACCCCTTTATTCTTAATTTTAAAATACTAAATCAATATCCGTACAATACAAAGTACATTCATAATTATTCCCAAAATCGGTATCATGTCAGTCAGTAAGACTTTTGCCGTTTTTGATTTGAACCGATTATTCAGCAACGTTCCAATAGCCAGCATAACCCAGCCTGCCACCATAACAAACGGCATTATTCCGACAAAATCAACGCTTCCACCACTTATCGGTATACCTTTACGGACTTCTGATTCAGAACATAACTCCTTTATATCGTTTACACTGTCTCCGAGAAAACTTCCTTTATGTGTGGCAACGGGATAAATATTTTTACCTGAAAAATCATACTCCTCAAAGAATGAAAACATAGGTATTGGCATTGTATTCCACCATACAGGATAAACAACAATTATATTATCATAGCTGTCCATATTGTCAATGTGGCTTGTAAGCTTCGGTCTTGTATTGTCTGACTGTTCATGACTTGCACGGTTTACAGTTTCTTCATAACTTTCAGGATAATTTTCTGAAACTGTAACTGAAAAAACGTCCGCACCTGATAAGTTACTTAATTTTTCTGCAAGTATTTCACAGTTGCCGTAAAGTACTCCGTCTTTTCTTCTGAGAGATGCGGAAGATACTGCATCAACGTCGTCACTGAAATCAGTGTTTCCGACTCGTGAAAAATATACTATCAATGTTTTCTTGCTGTCAAATCCTGCAATTCTTATAGGTAATGCAATGGTCAGCAATATGCACACTGCCGATAACAAACAGACAATAATTGCTGAAAGATTTTTCTTTTTCATATTACCGCCTCACAGTCAGAATCCGAGTCCGTGAACCCATTCCGACAAATCATCTGCAACATCGGCAACATCTTCCCTTGAAACTGTAAAACCGTCTTTAACAACTGTTGCATTCGGTTCATAGGAAACGATTGTTTCTATAGTATTTGAAAACCTGCTTCCGCCGTGACTGTTGAACGGAATTACAGTCTTTCCGCTGAAGTCGTATTCTTCCAGAAACGTATACAGCGGCATTGGCATATCTGCCCACCAGTTAGGATAACCGATGAATATCGTGTCATAATCATCTAAATTTTCTATGTGGGTTGAAAGTTCGGGACGTGCGGATTCTGCCTTTTCGTCTGCCGCAAGGTCAACAAGAGGCTCATGTTCTCCGGGATACTGCTGTACTGTTTCTATTCGGAACAAATCGCCACCGCAAGTATCTGCAATAATTTCTGCCATATACTGCATTGCACCTTTCATCTCGCTGTCTATTACAACTCGGCTTGCACCTGACGAAGCGTCTGTGCTGTCTGTCTCGGGAAAAGAAAAATAACATACTAAAATATTACCTGACGACTCTTCAATTTCAGTTGAGATTTCTGTTTCTTCCGCAACCGCTTCAATTATTTCGGTCACATCTTTTTCAATGTTTTCTGAAGCATCTGCTTTTGTTTCTTCCGTAACAGTATCAGTTACAGAAATTTCTTCTGTTTCGGTTGTCTGTAATTCTGCCACTTCTTCGGTAGTAACTTCTGCGGACACACTGCTTTCGGACACACTGCTATTATCAGTATCATTTCCGCAGGCAGTAACTCCTGACATCATAGCAAGTACAGTTATAAACAGTATTTTCTTTTTCATTTTGTACTCTCCTTTTTTCTTTAATATCCCAGTCTATCTATCCATTCAGCAATATCATCGGCAGCATCCGAAACATCACGTTCATTTACTGTAAATCCGTCTGTAATAATATGTGCATTCGGTTCTAATTCCTGAATTGTTTCAATTGTATCAGAAAAGCGACTGCCATTGTGTGAATTGAACGGAATAATAGTCTTTCCGCTGAAATCATACTCATCAAAAAAACTGTACATAGCTTGCGGCATATCATACCACCAGTTTGGATATCCCACAAAAATTATATCGTAAGTGTCCAGATTTTCTATATGGGAAGTCAATTCGGGACGGGCATTATCACTTTGTTCCTTATCTGCATAATCTATTAACTCTCTGCCGTCAGCAGGATATACGACAGATGTTTGAACTGAAAACAGTTCTCCGCCTGTTTCTGCTTGTATCATATATGCCAAAGCACGTATTCTGCCTTTTTCCTCACCATTAACATCAGAATAACTTGCAGAAGAAGCAGCATCTACACCACTGTTTTCAGCAACTGTAAAATATGCAATCAAAATATTGTTTTTTTCTTCGGATGAAGATGATTCAGAATCTGTTTTTTCTGTTGATTTCATTGTATTTGTTGAATCATGAGTTGATTTTACATCTGCACTTTTTTCTGCTTGTGAACATCCTGTTAAAGCGAAAACCAAAACAGTCGCAGATGCAATGATTCTATAAAAAATCTGATATTTCATAATACATCTCCGCTAAATTTATTCATTACAATTTAAAGCCCTTGTCTTACTTCCTCCAAATACTGCCGACATAGGCACTTTATCCAAAGCATCATCAAGTGAAATAATTTCCTGTTCTGTCAATCGTATATCGGATGCTCCTGCATTTTCACGTAAACGCTCCAACTTTCGAGTACCTGGAACAGGAATTATATATGGCTTTTTACACAACATCCATGCAAGTGAAATCTGTGCCGCAGTTGCATTTTTTTCTGCTACTGTTCTTCGCAGCAGGTCAAGTAATTCCTGATTCTTCTTTATCGCATCAGGCTAAAACTGTGGCATGGAGCTACGATAATCCGTATCCTTTTCAAAACGGGATTTTTCATTGTATTTTGCAGTAAGAAACCCGTTTGCCATAGTCGAAAATGCAACAAAGGCTATTCCCAGTTCTTCCAAAACAGGAAACAATGATTCATAGTCCCTGTACATCATAGAATAACGGTTTTCTACCGCCGTAACAGGACATACAGAATATGCACGTCTGAGATATTCTTCATTTGTTTCAGAAATACCCCATCTTTTGATTTTACCTTCTTTTATTAGTTCCGACATCATACCCGCAACTTCTTCAGGCGGAATATTCGGGTCAATGCGGTGCTGATAGTACAAGTCTATACATTCTATTCCCAGTCGTTTCAAAGAACATTCTACGGATTTTCTTATTGACTCGGGACGTGCGTCCGTTATCAAAGGATACGGATATTTGCGACAATCTTTATCAAAACGTATTCCGAATTTTGTAGCAATGACAACTTTGTCCTTATATGGACGAAGTGCTTCACCAACAATTTCCTCATTGATATGCGGAAAATCTGATGTGCCATATACTTCGGCTGTATCGAAAAAGGTATATCCCAAATCAACTGCCTGGTGCAGAAGACGGATTGCCTCACTCTTTTCAGTAGGAGCACCGTAAGCATGGGACAAACCCATACAACCCATTCCTACAGCAGAAACTATAAAATCTTTTCCTAAATTACGTTTTTCCATCATCTTTCCCCCTTACACTTCTTATTATAACAAAATTGAGACCTTGTGAGAAGTCTCAATTTGTTAATCAGTATTAAGCTTCAGGTTTATGCTCCGAATTATCATTCAATTAAACCTGATTTTATTTTTACGGCTTCAGTTCACCGTAAAAATAAGAAGCTGTTGCACCACCGTCAATCAGAAATGTTGAGCCGGTAATAAAAGCACCTTTATCGCTCACAAGCAACTCCGCAACATTTGCAACCTCATCGGCTGTTCCGGGTCGACCTGCAGGACATTTTGCAAACATATTTTTATAAAAATCTCCACGAATCCCATTAAATTCATCAATTGCCAGCGGAGTGACAATAATTCCCAGTGCTATCGCATTCAGACGAGCTCCACGTTTTCCCCATTCCACCGACTGTGACATGACACGTTTTTCATTACATCGTTTCGCTAATTGATACGCATGAAGTGTATCTTTAACATTTTCAGACTTCAGAATTTCCAAATCAAGAAGTTCTTCAGAAGGGGTAAGTGCCAGCAGTTCATCTTCTTCAGCTGTCAAAGCAGGCATACGAAATCCCGACTGACTCGAAATTACTACACCTGTTCCGCCTGCTCCTATCACCTTGCCGACTTCCTCCAACAAAACCGCTGTGCCGTAAAGGTCAACTTTCAGAATGGTTTCAACAGATGCCTGACTTGGTGAAACACCTGCTGCATTGACAAGCATATTAATTAAACCATGTTTTTCACCCTCAGCAATCATATTTTGAATTGACTGACGAGATGACAAATCCATCTGAAAAGGTATGGCATCAAATCCTGCATTATTCATTATCTCCGAAATTGTCTGGGCGTTTTCAATGCTCTTGTCACCAACGATAATTGTTTTACCATAACCAACACGTCTTGCAATTGCCATGCCAATCTGACCTGCTCCAGTCAATAATATAACGTCTTTCATAAAAACGTACTCCTTTTATAAAATTTATTTCAATCATTATATCACTTGAAGTTGACTCCAAGTCAAGCAGGTCAGCACGTTTCTGCCGTTTCAACAAAAAAGCACATATATGCAACGTAAAAATCGAGCATATCGCCGTCTACACAGTAGGTTCACACTTCGGCACAACAACAATCTGTTTAACGGCTTCCAAAAATCTCTTTACAGTAGGTGAAGGCTTCGGTGAATGTAAAAGTCCGAACGGAATACAGTAATTCCAGTCCACAGGCAAAACTTTAAGCAAAGGATGTACATTAGCCCAGCTGTCAATGCATATCATCATGTTATTACTGTTTTCACATTGATTGAATACATTAAGGTTAAACATATCAAAGTCCATAATGTTTACTTTTGAATGATTCTGTAACAAATCATCACGCATAATATCAAGACATTTATTCCAGCCTCTTTTTATAAGCATAAAATTCTTATCGTACAAATCAGATACACTCAGACTACTTTTCTTTGACAGTTCATTGTAAATTGATACGGCACATCTTATCGGCTCATAAGATAAAAGAAGTCCTGCACATTTTCTGGATTTCAAAAAATCCTCATCAAAAAGACCTGCTACAATATCAATATTTTTTCCGAGATTCTTAAGAATCTCTACTGAATTTTCCGGAGTATTGTCAAACGGAATAAACTTAAACTTGATATCAGGGCAAATTTCATGAATACTTGACCACATATCCATTAAAAACTGTCCCGGAGTCATCGGAGACGTACCTATTCTGATAACAGCTTCTTCTTTCTGCATGGCATTTCTTGCTCGGTTGACCGATTCGTGACAATACTGAATAATATATTTTGCATCATGATACAATGACTTTCCTGCCTCCGTCATAATCAGTCCTCTGTGAGTACGGATAAACAATTGCAGATTCAAAGAAGACTCCAGAAGATTCACCTGTTTTATCACCGCAGGTGGTGAGATATAAAGTTCCTCTGCCGCCTTGTTAAAACTTCCACAGTCAGCTACTTTTAAAAATGTTTCCAGTTGGGGATTATACATAATGACACCGCCTTTCAAGTTATAGATAGTGCCATTATACCATAAATCTGCAACTTTTTCAAGTATAAACCAAAAGGTTTCAACTGTTTTTCACAATTACTGCTTCACCTGACTGAACAGCCACCCCATAATTTACTCGTCCGCAGAAAAAGCATTGCCTCCTGCGTGCCAGTCTCTGTAACCACGTTCAGTAAAATATTCATCTTCTTTTACATCAAGCACAAGAATTTTATCAATTTCTTTATCAGACAGTCCTCTTGCTTTGTATAACTCATAAAGTTCATTATAGGCATCTTTCAGATAACCCGAACCGTAGTAAGTATCATTCTCGGCGATTGCCATATATACAGGTGTATGTGAATCGGCACGCACACTCAAATCACCGTCCCAACGTGAACTCGTCTCCAGATATGCCGTAAAAAGTTCGGGATGTTTCCCCATAATAATAGAACCTGTCTCACCTCCTCCGGACATTCCGTGAAGATATATTTTATCTGTATCAATATTATAATGCCCTGTAAAGTATTCTGTCAGTTCAATTGCCATATTTGCCGAAGTCTCTCCCCAGTCATCAAGCTGAGTGGAAATAATAATCATTTTATCGTTATATTTCTTAGCTTCAAACGGAAATCCTTATACAAGATTAGCTCCCACACCCTGAAAATAAAGTCCTTCCCAACCCGGAAGTGTCACAAAAAGTGCATATGGTTCAGTGCCGTCATAACTGTCAGGAATGTAACTGCTGAAATGAATATCACCCAGCGTATCAGAATACAGAACATTATCAACAATAAAATCATCTTTTTTCTGTGTTCCGAAGTTTATCCTGCTTGGAATCTGATTTACAAATATTCTTTTCATCAGGCACAAATCAAAAGAATTCCATACACCATCATTATTAAAATCATAATTTTTTCCGTTTGAATCAGAAGTATCTTTGTCAAGAATAAAATCCTGTAAATTTTTCAGTTTATCAACCGTATAATAATTTTTCGCCGATACAGCTCCTCCAAAAGCTATCGTCCCAATCATAAGAACGGTCATTGCCACAATAACAACCTTTTTCATTATTTCACTCCTATTCAAAAAGCTGTCCGCATAACATACGGACAGCCTTTATTTATATTTTACCAGTTTTTCTTTTCCTTTGAACTGTCATGATTATTCTTGCGTTCTTCAACCATTTTTGCAAACCACTCTACCATATTCGGGTCATAATGAGAGAAGAAAGAACTTGTCTGAGTATCGAGTGAAGCAATTACAGACATATCTTCGTCAGTCAGTGAAAAATCAAATACATTGAAATTCTGTTCAATACGTTCAATGTGCGTAGACTTCGGAAGCACTACCACTCCACGCTGTATATTCCAGCGGAGCATGACCTGTGCGGAAGTCTTGCCATACTTTTTGCCGATTTCTGTCAGAACAGGATTTTCAAACAATCCTCCCCTGCCCTCTCCAAAAGGTGCCCACGCTTCAATCTGTACTTCATATTTATCCATCCACTTTTTAGCCTCTGCCTGCTGATTTAATACGTGCGTTTCAACCTGATTCACCATAGGCACAATATCAGCAAAATTTGCAATGTCAACAAGTCTGTCAGGATAGAAATTTGATACACCTATAGATTTCAGAATACCTTCCTGATAAAGTTCTTCCAACGCACGATATGCACCGTAATAGTCGCCGAAAGGCTGGTGAAGAAGCATAAGGTCAATGTATTCCGTCTGCAATTTACGCATTGACTCATAGACGGATTTCTTGGTTTCTTCATAGCCGTAATGCTCCACCCATACCTTAGTTGTCAGAAAAATTTCTTCTCTCGGAATACCTGACTTCACAATAGCATTGCCTACTTCTTCCTCATTGAAGTAACTTTGTGCTGTATCAATAAGTCTGTAACCTGTTTTAAGAGCGTCAAGCACACATCTTTCACATTCTTCCTTTGTAACCTGATAAACGCCATAACCAAGTATCGGCATTTTCAAACCGTTGTTAAGCTGTACATATTCCATAGTAATAGCCTCCTGTTTAATTTATAGTCTTATTATACCACCAAAATCAGAAAATGAGAAGTTTCAATTAGTTTTTCAGTGCATACTCAAGGGTTTACAGTCAATAACAAATTTGAACTTCTCTTTTTATATATAATATGGTATACTCACAATATACCTCTCTAAGCGTGTTCGCATACTTTCGGAACAGGATTATTTATGTGAACACGCTTTTTATTTTGAAAGGAGAAATATTATGAGTAAAAAAGTTCTGATTTTATCAGGAAGTCCACGCAAGGACGGAAATTCGGATTTGCTTTGCAATGAATTCATGCGTGGAGCAATTGAGAGCGGAAATGAAGCAGAAAAAATACGTGTAGCCGAAAAGAAAATAGGTTACTGCCGTGCCTGTTACTATTGCAGAAAAGGCGACGGTATTTGTGCAATAAAAGATGATATGGCAGAAGTACTTCAAAAGATGATTGATGCTGATGTAATTGTTCTTGCAAGTCCCGTTTATTTCTACTCCATTGACGCACAGCTGAAAGCTCTTATAGACCGTACTGTTGCACGCTGGCTGGAAGTTCATGACAAGGAATTCTATTACATCGCAACTATGGCTGACGAAGAAATCACTTCCGCTGATACAACTATTGCTTGTTTCAGAGGTTACGCCGACTGTGTTAAAGGTTCTAAGGAAATGGGAGTAATTTACGGCAACGGCGTTTATGAAAAGGGAAAAATTTTCGGAACTCCTGCAATGTATCAGGCTTACGAGATGGGAAAATCCATAAAATAGCGGAGGTGTTCCGATGAAAAAAAAGATTGCTGTATTACTCGCCGTACTACTTATATCCACTGCATCTTGCGGAAGTTTTGTCGAAACACAAAACGGTACAAATATTGATTCTGTCACAGGAGAACAAACGGTGAATACAAATACAACAGTAAAAGAGGTTATTTCCAATCCTATATTTGAAAATTTCGGAAGGCTTTTATTCCCCGTTGACCGTACTGTAACAGATGACATGACACTTGCGGAAATCAGTACTAACCGTGTATATACATGGTACAACTATATTCAGCCTGAAAAGACAGTTGAAATAATAAACACACTTGCGGAAAGTGCTGAAAGCGGTCAGCAGATTTTCTATCCGATTTACAGTGAAGAAGAAATGACTGCCGACCCGTCCAAACGTGATACGGGATTATTCTTCTTTAAAGGTGAACCGGGAGCAAAGTTTGCTGTCATGAATGCAGGCGGAGGATTTGCATATGTCGGTGCAATGCATGACAGTTTTCCGCACGCACTGGAAGTTTCTAAAATGGGATATAACTCATTTGCACTGATTTATCGTCCTGACGACCCATACAACGACCTTGCAAAAGCAATTGAATTTATCTTTGACCATGCCGAAGAATTTGAAGTTGATACGGATTATTACTCTCTCTGGGGTGGTTCTGCAGGTGCGAGAATGGCTGCAACATTAGGAAATGCAGATAATCTTAACTCTTTAACACAACGCAGTGATATTCAGCAGGCAGGTGCAGTAATTATGCAGTATACAGGATATAACAGCGTATCTTCAAGTGACGCACCAACATATGCCTGTGTAGGTACAAATGATGGAATTGCAAGATATCGCACTATGCAGAATCGTCTTGAAAGTCTGGAAAGTTACGGTATTCCCACCGAATTTCACGCTTATGAGGGATTACCTCACGGTTTCGGTATCGGAACAGGAACAAATGCAGACGGCTGGATTTATGATGCAGTTCGTTTCTGGAAAGAACAATTTCCAAATGATAATATTCCCGAACGTCGCCGGCCTGCCAATTTACAGGATTTTCTTCTTACACGTACAGAAAATACACACGGAAACAACTATGACCTGAATTCTGACTGTGTATGGGATATTTTTGATTTGTGTCTTATGAAACAGCGTTATTTTATACAAAAAAATAATATTCCGCAAGAAATCGAAGAAATACCACAGAATTATTACAATTCAGCCACAGAACAAGGAACGCTTGAGGAATTATATTATGATACTTATGAATCCATGACCTATAATGAAAAAAGTCAGGTACTAAACAAGCGTGCCATTGTGTATCTTCCATATGGCTATTCTGACGACAAACAATATGATATTTTCTATCTGATGCACGGTGGCTGGAGTAACGAAACCACAACATTAGGCGCTCCTGCAAATCCGTCTGCCTTTAAAAATGTCATTGATAATGCAATTCAGAACGGGGAAATAAGACCGATAATAATTGTTTGTCCTACATACAACAATACAAGCTGTCAGGACAGTGCCGATTTCAGTCTTGCTTTGAATCTTAACAGAAATTATCACAATGAATTGACCAATGACCTTATTCCTGCCGTTGAATCCAAATACAGTACCTATGCGAAAGATACGATTTCCGAAGAATTAAAAAATTCCCGTGAGCATCGTGGTTTCGGTGGTTTTTCAATGGGTTCGGTAGCAACGTGGAGAACATTTCAGAACTGTCTTGATTATTTCAAATACTTCATGCCGATGAGCTGTGGAACGTCTCTTGATGATAATAATATCTGGGACAGTGCAAAGAATTACAACCAAGATGATTATTTTGTTTTTACCATGACAGGTACGGAGGACTTCGCATACAGTTATGTTAACCAGAGAGTTCAAAAAATGAGTGAATCTGATTATTTTACAGAATTGACAGCCGAAACAAACGGTAACTTTGTATATCGTATTATGGACGGCTACTCCCATAACGGTGTTGCTGCAAATACCTATACTTACAACGGATTATGCTGGTTCTGGAACTGAATACAAAACAGGATGACGAATTATTTTCATCACCCTGTTTTTATTTTAATTAAAGCAGAATAAAAACCTATTTTTCAGTTCAGAAATTATCGACAAATCTGATTAAATTCTTTTATGTCAAGATTTTCACTGATATATTTAGGAGGATTGCTTTAACTCATAAGGGAAAATGTCACCGATACACTGCCTGTTCCAAGAATGTCTTTTAATTCTGCCTGTGTTATATTGTCAATTTTGCCAAGCCGTGTAAAATTCCACGTATTCTCATCATAGTAAATCGTAACCTGATTGCCTTGATACAGAATAATGTCCCCTGCCTCAGTTCTGATTTGTTCGTCATTTCTCGGAATATTTTTCGGTAACCTGCCGACTTTCTCAAAATTTGCATAATCGTCCATTTGAATCATAAGCGGTTCGTACTTTATTATTTCGGCAAATGCTTTTGCGGAAGAATTATCTGCAAGTGTTGCTGTAAGCAGATGACCGTTTACCTCAATATTCATTTTAATTTCGTTTTCCTTTTCTGATACTGGCAGGGTATCAAGCCAGTCAGAAACATCTTCCCTTGTGCTGTCTGATGAAAAACATCTGCCGTTCAGCAGTTCCCCATATGCAAAACCAAGATTTTTAATATTTTTCTCACTGGCAATCAGACCGCTGCTGTGAGAAGTACAGAAAGGAATCACTGTTGCTCCAGAAAAATCATAACTTTCAAGAAAAGTATCTATAATACGAGGTTCTTCACCCCACCAAATCGGATAGCCTAAAAATATCGTGTCATATTGTTCAATATTTTCAAGTGTGTCCGCAATTTCAGGACGGACAGATTTATTATTCTGTTCCTGATTTGCACGACATGATGAGTTTGAATATTGTATATCTTCGTCAGTATACGGAACTAATGCTTCAATTTCAAAAACGTCTGCACCTGTAATGTCAATAATATAGTCTGCAATTACTTCTGTTGTACCTGTTCTTGAAAAATATACAACAAGTACATCTGAATCTTTCTCAGTAGTGTTTATAACTTTTTGTCTCATAAGGCACAAATCAAATACAGACCATTCACCGTCGTTGTCCAAATCATAATTGTTATCACTTAAATCTTCCTTTATGGATTTTGCAAGAAGAAAATCCTGCAAATTATTCATATCTTCAATTGTAAAATCTTGTTGTACAGTATCTGAAATATTTGCAATTTGTGATGCAATGAAAGTATTATCCGTTGTTTTATCACAACCATTAACACTAAATGCTCCTGTTATTGCTGTAAATGCAGTAAACACCGAAAGTATCAGTTTTTTTCATAGCTTTCTCCCTGATAAAATTAACTGTGAACAGGTGGATTTTTAATTATTTAAGGTTCTCATAAAAGAAATTTTCCAGTTTATCAAAAGGAATCACGTCCATACGGTCATACAAATCGGTATGAACAGCACTCGGAATAATTAATAATTCCTTATTATCACCATTAAGCTTTTTAAAAGCGTCCTCACTGAAATAACGGGAATGTGCTTTTTCTCCGTGAATAACTAATACAGCACTGCGTATTTCGTCGCTGTAAGCAAGAATTGGCATATTCATAAAAGAAAGTGCAGAAGTCATATTCCAACCGCCGTTGGAGTTAAGTGAACGCTTGTGATAACCACGCTTTGTTTTGTAATAATCATAATAATCCCTTACATAAAAAGGTGCATCTTCAGGAAGCGGGTCAACAACACCACCGCCAAGCTGATAACTACCGTTTTTATAATCCTCGATTCTCTGTTTATTCAGAGTCTTACGCTGTTCATAACGTGCATCTGTGTCCATTGAATCAAAATAACCTCTTGCATTAACACGAGTCATATCATACATGGTTGAAGCGACCGTTGCCTTTATTCTGGTATCCATAGCAGCTACATTCAGAGCCATACCACCCCAGCCACATATTCCGAGAATTCCTATACGCTCAGGGTCAATATTTTCCTGTACGGAAAGGAAGTCAACGGCTGCGGAAAAATCCTCTGTATTTATGTCAGGAGACGCTACATAACGTGGCTGTCCTCCGCTTTCACCAGTAAAAGACGGGTCAAAAGCAATTGTCACAAATCCGCGCTCTGCCAGTTCCTGTGCATACAATCCCGACGACTGTTCCTTAACAGCACCGAACGGTCCGCATACCGCAACAGCCGGAAGTTTTCCTTTTGTATTTTTAGGTTTATACAAATCTGCCGCAAGTGTTATGCCGTAACGATTACGGAATGTAACTTTTTCATGATTTACTTTGTCACTTTTCGGAAATGTTTTGTCCCATTCATCAGTAAGAATAAGTTTCTCGTTTTCCATTTAATTTACCTCCAAAAATTTTTTCAGTGTGTATGTGAAATAGTCAAGGCAGTCAATCTGGTTGCTGTATTCATGTACACTGTCAAGAAGTTTTCGGCGATAGTCGGAAAGAAATTTATTTAATTCTGAAAATTCACGTTTATCAAGCATTTTCAGACATTCCGCCACTTCATTTACGTCAAGACCTGCATCTTTCAGATTTTCAGTCATGACAGCAATTTTGTCAGTTGCCAGTGCCATTTCATCACCTCCGTTTTCTGTAATTTCAGTATATCATAGAATTTCAAAGATGTAAAATATCTATTTGTAATCGTCTGTCATTCTTTACAGGAATAACAAATTATGATATAATAATATTACAAACAACGGAGGTATTTAATATGGAAATAAGAGTATTACGCTATTTCATGGAAATTGCCAGAGAAGAAAATATGACGAAAGCAGCAGAAAAACTGCATATATCACAACCGTCACTGTCAAAAGAAATAAAAAAACTGGAGGAGGAACTTGGTCACCCTTTATTTATCCGTACAAACAAAAATATGCGTCTGAATGATGCTGGAATGCTTCTGCGAAAACGTGCGTCGGATATTCTCGCAATGGTAGACAAGACTGCTGAAGAATTCAGTATGCTTGACAGCATCACAGGCGGAGAAATACGGATAGGCTGTGCTGAAAGTGTACAGATAAAATACCTTGCCCGTGCGATTAAATCATTTAAGGAAAAATATCCGAATTTCATTTTTCATATTTTCAGCGGAGATACAGAACCTGTTACAGAACGTCTTGACCGTGGACTGCTTGACCTTGCTGTGATAGTTGAACCTCCGAATTTATCAAAATACAATTATCTGCCTGTACCCGAAAATGACAAATGGGGCGTTGTTATGAGGCGTGACAGTTCGCTTGCAGAAAAATCAACATTGACATTTGATGACTTGTGTGGTCTGCCGTTGTTCACGTCAGAACAAAGTACACGTGTTGATTTTCCTCGTTGGTGCGGTGAAAATATTGATAAACTTGATATTGCAGGAACTTTTAATCTTGCTTTTAACGGTTCTGTGTTTGTACGTGAGGGACTCGGGTATCTGCTTACTTTTGAGCATCTGATTAATACAAGCAACGAAAGTGAACTTTGTTTTCGTTCTATCGTGCCACCACTTGAAACAAAAATGTATATCATATGGAAGAAATATCAGGTTTTTTCCCTATTGCAGAGTTGTTTCTGAAAAATTTAAAAAAAGATTTCTGATGAACTCAATATTTATAATATATTTTTTATCAAAAAAGTTAAGGTTATTAGTCTGCCATAATCTCGAAAATCAGTTACCAGAGTTGTTTCAGATTAGTACAAAGAATTTAAGTACTTGTTCTCATAGAAAAAATATGATATAATAAAGATATGAAAAACGAATATAAAAGAACAAAT
>CAMWGS010000023.1 GCA_947173865.1 uncultured Ruminococcus sp. | reverse complement strand
ATATATTATTTCGTCTTTAAAGTCAATAAGAATCGGGAACAAATTTTCAATTACAGCTGTTCGGACTGTCTGTCAGTGTACACACTTAGTAATTATAAATAGATAGTATACACATTTTTTGTACAAATTATGGATTTTCATTGAACAATCACATTTTATTCATGATTTGGTAACAAATTCACATACAGAATGTGCTATAATTTCTTTAGACATAAAACGTTTACCAATTAACAAATATTTTTAGAGAGGATTGATTTTCATGAAAAAGAAAAACATTTCAACACGATTCAAGACTTCCGTCATGAGTCTTGTTATGGCTGCTTCATGCGTACCTGCTGCAATGGTTTCAGTTCCTGCCGGAGCTGCAAATGCATCACCTGCAATTGACATCACCAACAGTAAAAAAGCTTCCTCCGGTATTGGTGTGGGAGACACATATCTTGGCTATACTGCTGATGTTGCCACAAGTGGTCTCAAAACAATATATGTAACATTCACACCTGATTTCACAGGTAATTTCTCCTGCGGTTTCGGTATTGGTGTTACAGATACTCCTTACTGGCTTGAATATGATGCTAAAAAAGGATTTATTGACTCAAAGGGCGGAACTGTTGATGTAGATGCTACGGAAGTGGCTTGCACAGCAGGTACTCCTGTAACACTGAGTTTTGACGTTTCAAAGCTTGACCTTTCATACAATCCGAAATCAGACCAATATCCCGGAAAGTTTGAATTCAGAAACTACTATGCAGGAGAAACAAAAGGCTCAATTACTGTTGATAAGGTATCGGCAAACGGTACTGCAACTCCTAATCCCGACCCCAATCCAAATCCTGACCCTAATCCGAATCAGCCCGTTGAAAATGTTCCGCATAACAACAAGACAACAAACAGCAACAATTGGTCGTTCAAGGTCAACAGCGACGGTACAGCTACTATTTCTTCAACTGTTGCAAGACAGATTGAATTCGGCGAAAACCCAATTATTCTTACACAGGGCTACGACGAAGACACATATGCTGCCGAAGGTAAAACTCCAGGAGAAGATGACCCGATTAACAGTCATAAATTCAAATATTCTGATTTCGGAATAAGCGATATGAACGGCGTAACAATTGAATCACTTACTGCTGTTATCGAATCAGACGAGGCTCTTGATACATTCATGTACGGTGGTGGTCTCAATGTACAGCAAGGTTCTCCTGCTGATACAGAATACGCAAAGAAGATTGCAAACATTGAAGGCAAGGAAACCGCTGGTTACTGGTACAATGACTGTGGTGAAGACCAGATAAAAGAATTTGAAGAAAAAGGTGTAAAGTTTGAAATAAAGCCTTCGGGCGGTGCTACTATGACAGGTGCAGGAACTTACATTCAGGCATACTGGGAAGTTCCCGCAGAAGTTCAGCCATATACAGACACAAAAAGCAGTGATGAAATTTCATTCCAGTACTGGTACGGCACTAAGGCTGAACAGCCTGAAGGAGCAGAAGAACCTGAAAAGGTTGAAACAGTAAAGCTCACAAGTGCGGTTCTCACATATACAAAGGAAATAACTGTGCCTTATACAAGTTCAATTGCTACAAAAGTAAACGCAATGCTTGAACATAAGGACGAAGAAAAAAATGCCCTCCATGTAAAATACGCAGACCTCGGAATTGATGAGACTATGGACGTTTATGCTATCCGTTTTGACGTTTCTGCAAAGTCAAAAGTAGATAAGCTTGTTTATAACGTCGGAACAAGTGTAAAAAAAGATGATGCTACAGAACAAGAATACTGGTTCCAGGAAAACGGCGACTACTGCGTACTTGACGCAGGTGAAAAGGCTGAAATAATGTGGATTATTCCTACAGCAGCCGCTGGAACAGACAGTAAGTCAAATTATGTTGACCCCGACGGAGAAGTTTATTTCGGTTATTATTATGGTGCTGAAGATGCTCTCTCTATAGACAATATCGAAGTTTATTATGATGTTCCGATGACAACAACTACCACAACTTCAACAACAACAACAACTACTACTACAACAGCAACTACTACTTCATCTACATCAACAAGCACGTCCACTACTTCAACAACAGCTCCTACAACACCCAAGGTAACATTATGGGGCGATGCTGACGAAAGCGGTAAAGTAGAGCTCAATGACGCTGTACTTATCATGCAGTCAATTGCAAATCCTGACAAGTACCAACTTACAGAACAGGGCAAGCTCAATGCAGATGTTATTGACAACGGAAAGGGTATCACTAACGCAGATGCTCTTGCTATTCAGTACGTTCAAGCAAGAACAATTACTCCTGATGATTTCCCGATGACATCTGCTCAGCTCGACGCTTTGGATGCTGAATAATCAACAAAATACAAAGGGACACTTCGGTGTCCCTTTTATATTTATTCAGAAATTATACAGAATGTTCTTATGCATATATTTCACATTTTTTATAAAAATATCATATAATAAAGTGTATCACAAATGTACTGTATTGTGCATACTGATGTCAGGGGTGATACTTTTGAAAACCTGTATTGCGGCAATGCCCTCATACACCTATGTTCTCAAAGGTGAAAAACTGCTCAAAGCAAGAGGGTATCCCTGTGAAATCAGAAGAAACGAAATAACTTCAAAAGACGGCTGTGGCTATTCCCTCCATATTTACAGTGACTGCCACAGAGCCGCCGAAATTCTTGAAAAATATTCAGTTCCGTATACTATCAGGGAATACGGAGGTGCATGATGATTATAAATTTTGACAACGCCGCCACCACTTATCCGAAACCCGAAAACGTCAAAAAAGCTGCTCTTAATGCTATGGAAAAATTCGGAGGAAATGCAGGGCGGGGCGGTCATGCTCTTGCAATGCGGACTTCTCAGGCAGTATATTCCGCAAGGGAAACAATTGCGGATTTTTTTGACGCACAGCCTGAAAACGTTGTATTCGCACTTAACTGCACCCATGCGCTCAACATGGCAATACAGGGAGTAATGCACGGCGGAGGTCATTTAATCATAAGCGGTATGGAACACAACTCAGCATCACGTCCTGCTGCGGAACTCGCAAGAAACAAAAAAATAACATTGTCAATAGCACAGGTTTATCCCGACGACCGCAGGACTGTCGAAAGCTTCCGCTCACTGATTCATGACGATACAAAAGCCATTGTATGTACACTGGCAAGCAATGTGACGGGACAGATTCTTCCCTACCGTGAAATAGCCGAAATATGCCGTGAAAGAAATATATGCTTCATTGCGGACGGAGCTCAGGCGTGCGGAATTCTCGATGTAAAGCTCAGTGATGGTATAAATATACTTTGTACCGCTGGTCACAAGGGTCTTTACGGAATTACAGGAACAGGTATTCTTATTACGGACGGAAAATATAAAATAAAGCCTGTTATGCAGGGGGGCACGGGCAGTGCCTCCTCAAGCCTCAATCAACCCGACTTTCTTCCCGACAGCCTTGAAAGCGGTACTCTCAACATTACAGGTGCAATGACAATAAAAGCAGGTATAGAATTTATAAACAGAATCGGCAGGGAAAAAATATTTGCCCATGAGGACAGAATATGCCGTAGTTTTATAAACTCACTCAGGAAAAACAAGGATATTGTTATATACAGAAATCCCGAATCTTCCTATGTACCGATAGTATCATTTAATATAAATGGAGTAATGCCCGAAAAAACCGCTTCATTGCTTGCACAGAAAGGCTACTGTCTGCGTGCAGGATATCATTGCTCCGCTCTCGCACATACACAGCTCGGAACGGAAAACGGCACGGTCAGGTTTGCACCGTCGGTATTCAGCAGTGAAAATGATGCGTTACAGCTTGCCGAACTTGTGAAAAATGTGACAGTTTCAGAAAAATATAAAAAAACTATTGAAATTATCTGAATTTGTGGTACAATAATAATATAGAGGTTATGCACATACAGAAATGAGGGCTTTGCCCTCTTTACATAAATACACACGGAGGTGAGCCTATGTCCTTTCATGATATAAAAGATGCTTTTTTCAGTATTCTAACTACTCTTGAATTTATCGACATAATTGATGTTATTATTCTTTCTTACATAGTCTACATGGCTTTAAAACTTATACGTGAAACGAGAGCGGGACAGCTCGTAAAAGGCATCCTCCTTCTTGTTGCGGGATATTTCCTGAGTAAGTTCTTTCATCTCAAGATAATGGAATATCTGCTCAAACAGGCTCTTGACATCGGGCTTATAGCAATGATTATACTTTTTCAGCCCGAATTGCGACGGGCTTTGGAAAAATTCGGACGTACAAAATTCGGCATACGTACATTAGGATTCGGACAAGGTTCTGACACCATTGCTAAAAAATGGGAACACGCAATAGACGCAATATGCGATTCGTGCGTTGAACTTTCTGCAACCTGTACGGGTGCTTTGATAGTAGTCGAAAGACAGGTAAGACTGGGCGAACAGATTGAAACGGGTACAATAATGAATGCAGTACCAAGTAAGGAAGTTTTCGGAAACATTTTCTATCCGAAAACACCACTCCATGACGGTGCGGTAATTATGCGTGACGGCATTATACTTGCGGCTGCCTGCTTTCTTCCCAAACCACAGAAAGATGCTCTTATAAATAAAAAGCTCGGTTCTCGTCACAGAGCCGCTATCGGCATGAGTGAAAATTCCGACGCTGTTATTATTGTTGTTTCCGAGGAAACAGGACAAATTTCAGTTGCAATGAACGGAGTTCTTACCCGTGACTATACACACGAAAAACTCAAAAGATTATTGTACAAGGAAATTACGGACGAAAAACAGGACAGCAAAAATTCAACTGTCAAAAACGGTGAAAGGAGCAAAAAGGACAATGAAAATTCCTGAAACTATACGTGAAGTTTTCCGTCGGAAAAGTCAGACTAATTTTTCACTTGCCCTGTACTCCGTACTTATAGCCGTACTGGTATGGTTTGCAGTTTCATTGACTCTTTATCCGTCTGTACCCAAGACAATTGAAAACGTTACTCTTGATGTGAATATAGGAGGGACAGCCTCGGCAGACAGTACGCTAAATATAATTTCATGTGATATAAGACACGTAAAAGTAAAAGTCATAGGAAGCCGTACCCAGATAGCCAACATAGATAACGATACGCTTGTAGCATATGTTGATACCGAGGGTGTAAATACAGTAGGCAAAAAAAATCTTCCGATAAAAGTCAGAAGTACAAACGGAATAGAATTTGAAGTAGATTCCGTTACACCGTCAACCGCTTCAATCGAATTTGACAAGTATGAATCAATGCAGTTTCCCGTTTCACCGAAAATCCCGAATGTAAAGTTTGAAAGCAGTAAGACTATAAATTCAAGTGAGTTTACCTGCGAACCCGATGTAGTTACGATTACAGGTCCGTCCGCACGTTTAAGCAAGATAGGAACGGTTTACGCTGTATCAAACAGAGAAATGACTCTTGATTCCTCGCACGCACTCAGCAGTGACGAAATACAGCTATTGTCTGAGGACGGAACAACCCTTGATAATTCAAACCTTACATTCAATACCACAAATTTTCTTATAAATATCCCTGTTCTGACTACTAAAACAGTGGGAATGTATGTTCAGATTGTCAATGCACCGTCTGATTTCAATCAGGAATGTCTGAATTTCAAGATGTACGCCGATTCAAAGGAAATCGACTCAATAACAATTGCTTCAAAGAACAGTCAGGCGGAAATTCCCGACAACCTTGAAATAGGAAAAATCGTACTCAGCGACATAATGCCCGAATATTCACGTACGTTTGACTTAAGCACAGTTCTTGAAGCACAGAACTGTATAAATATGTCGGGAATTACAAGCATAACAGTAACACTTGAACCATATGCAAAAGGCGAATCTGTTGAAACAGATGAATCCGATGAACCTGACGAAGCCAAGAAAATCGTAACAAAAAGTATTTATCTTGACCAGAGCCGTATAAATATAAGCAATAAACCCGATAACAATTATGACTATTCGGTTATTACAGAAAATCTTACAATTGATATAGCAGGACCGTCAGACGTTTTAGCCGAAGTTACTGCAAACGATATAATCGCTGACGTAAATCTTCTCAACGCCAATATATCAGAAGACCAGTTCACATATGACGTTATATTCTCCTGTCCCAAATATGATAACATATGGGCAATTACAGTCTGCAAAGTCTCGATACAGCGAACGCCGAAGGAAACAACGACCGTTTCAGATTCTGCACAGAACGAATCAACTCCCACAACAACCGCTTCACAATAATTGACAAAAGCAAAATAGTGTGGTATACTTGTTTGTATTATAACAAAAGAAAGGGTAATATAATATGAACAAAAAGGTTTTATGTGCATTTTTAACGGCATTTCTTGCCGTATCGGCAGTATCGTGCGGAGAATCGGACGAATCGTCAGAAAAGTCGGAAAACTCGCAGACCGTTACAGAAGAAGTATCTCAGACTGAAACAGAATCCGAAACCGAAACTGAATCAGAAAAAGAAGCAGAAACTTCCGCACCTGAAACAGAAGAAACTACTGAATCAGATAAAGAAAATTCAGACAAAAACGTTTCTGCATACGGTACGACTGCTGACATAACAAAATATACTACAGATTCGGAAGTCGCTCCGCCACTCTGGAAAGTAACAGACCCCGAAACAAATAACGAACTCTATATTATGGGTACTATTCATGTACTTCCCAATACGTTTACTGAATTTCCCGATTATATAACGGACATCTATGAAAACAGCGACGGTGTTGCAGTTGAATATGACGTAACTCAGATTAACAGTGATATCCGTGCATTAGCACAGTATCAGCAGATGTATATGTATGACGACGGAACAACCATAACAGACCATATTTCAGACGAAACTTATCAGAAAGCCAAATCATATTTTGAAAGTATCGGTGCATACAGTGAACAGTTAGACCAGTTTTCAGCTGGTTTCTGGTACAATCAGCTTAGCAGTGTAATGATTCTCAGAATGGAAAATCTCAGCACAGAAGGCGTTGACGCATCTTTTGTTGCACAGGCAAACAATGACGGAAAAGAAGTCATAAACATTGAAACCCTTGATATTCAGGTAAGTGCAATTGACGGCTACAGTGACGAACTTGTTGATTTTCTTATGTCCGAAGCGATTGACGAAATGGACAACATAGATGAATATGCTGAAAATCTCGGTGAACTTTATAACTTATGGGCTAAGGGCGACGTTGACCCGATGCTTGAAGATGAACTCGAAGAAGTTGACGAACTCCCTGACGACCTTAAAGACGATTATGCAGCTTATATGGACATAATGCTTTATAATCGTAACAAGGGAATGGCAGAAAAAGCTTCCGAGTTCCTGAAAGACGGAAAAAATTATCTGTTCATGGTAGGTTCTGCACACTATGCAGGTGACAAAGGTGTTGACGACCTCCTTGAAAAAATGGGCTACACTGTAGAAAAAATTTCATAAAAAATCAGGACTGCTTATATAAAGCAGTCCTTTTTTATCAGTGATAATATGAGTCTATTCCGAGGTATTCTTCGAGAGTAAGTCCACTGTTATAAACGTCCGTTGCTTTGTCGACACCAAGATAACGTATGTGCCAAGGTTCGTATTTATAGCCTGTTATACTCTCCTTGCCTTTCGGATAACGGATAATAAAGCCGTATTCATGGGCATGATTTTCAAGCCATATGGCTTCGGGAGTACCTGCAAAAGAATCATCAATAGTATTCACATCTATTGCAAAACCCGTCTGATGTTCAGAATGTCCCGCACGGGCTGAAAAAGTGTCTGCTTTTGCCTGTCCGTACCAAGAAACATAGTTATTATATATTGTATTCTGTTGTGAATATGAACGGTAACCCGACGAAAAATATATATTCAGACCTTCAGTGGCAGCAGCTTTTGACAGAAGATTAAACTGTTGTATTGTTGTTGTGTCCATATCTGGTGCATACGTTGAGGGCAGAGAATAACTCTTATTGGCGATAAGTATACCGTCAACATATGTAAGACCGTTTATCTGCTGGAAATTATGTGTCTGTTCCTTTCCGACAGTCACCTTTATTTCTGCCTTTACATCAGGATTATTTACACTTGTAACCGTTACCGTACAATTTCCTTCTGAAATTCCTACCACATAACCCTCATCATCAACAACGGCAATTTTTTCATCTGAACTTGTCCATATTTCCCTCTTGTCCGAAACCGCTTCGGGAAGCATTGTCACATATGAAATATCGCCTTTTCCAACATCAATATTCTTTTCAGTCTTGCTTAACTTTATTTCACTTATCCTGTTAGGGTCACTGACTGTCACTTTTATTTCTGCCTTTACATTCGGATTATTGACGCTTGAAACCGTTACCGTACAAGTTCCTGCGGAAACTCCGACAACATAACCCTCATCGTCAACAACGGCAATTTTTTCATCTGAGCTTGTCCAGATTTCCCTCTTATCTGAAACTGATTCGGGAAGCATCGTCACATATGAAATATCACCTTGTCCGATTTTAATATTCATTTCGGTCTTACTGAGTTTTATTTCACTTATCTTGTCGGTATCATTGACGGTGACTTTTATATCTGCCTTGACTTGCGGATTGTCGACGCTTGTAACTGTAACCGTACAAGTTCCTGCGGAAACACCCGTGACATTTCCCCACTTGTCAACCACAGCAATTTTTTCATCTGAACTTGTCCATATTTCGTCCTTATTCGGAACAGTTTCGGGAAGCATTGTTACATATGAAATATCTTTTTCGCCTACATTAATATTAATACTGTATTTTGTAAGCTTTATTTCCGATATTTTTGGCACACCTGAAACAGTTGTTGAAGTAGTGGTTGTGGTTGAAACGGTAGTCTGAGTAGTCTGTGTTGTTGTAGTTGAAGTTTCAGAAGAATGACTTCTTTCCTCTGCCCATTCTCTGAATTCGGTTGTCCCACCTGTTGAAACATATGCGTAATATGAAAGTATGTACGCTGCGTCTACCGAATCAACAAAACCGTTATAGTCAATATCCGCATTTTTTGTCTGAACTTCGGTAAAAGTTCCTTTTCCCGAAGCCGAAAGTTTTGCATATTCAATAAGTACGGCTGTTGCGTCAACGGTGTCAACAAGACCGTCGTTATTAATATCGCCAAACTTCTGAACAGCTGATGTATCTGTAGCAGATACATTGATTTTCGCATTGTCGCTTAAAACGGTCAAAGTGCCTAAACCGACAGCAAGCGACATGACGGTTAATAATTTCTTTTTGTTCATGATAGCCCCTTCTATATTTTATTAAAACAGAACATATTATCTGTACTGCCTCAATACTATTATATCATAAAAAATACAGGAATAAAAGCTTTTTCAGTTATTTTTACATATTACATAAATTTAATTGGAAATAAATAACAATATATGCACAGGTGAATAATTATATTCGATTTTCGTAAGTTAAGACTTAATATATAATAAAAATACCGCAGTCATCGGGGACTGCGGTATTAAAATATATTACTTTATATTCCAAATATTTTCTGCATAGTCTGCAATAGTTCTGTCTGAACTGAATTTACCGGCATTGCACATATTAAGCCACTGTTTTTTAGCAAAAGCAAGTCTGTTTTCACTGTAATCACTGTTCGATTTCAGTTTTGTTTCAACATAGCTTTCGAGGTCGCCGAGAAGATAATAGTGGTCGGGAGCGTGCCAGCTTGCACCGTCGAGCAATGAGGTATAGAGTTCACGGAAATCACCGCTTCCGCCGTCTGATACACTGCCGTCGATAAGTGAAGATACTACTTTCTTAATCATAGGATTAGAAGCGAAAACTTTTCTGCTGTCGTATTCCAGAACAATTTCCTCAAGTTCCTCAACCTTTGCACCGAAGATATAATTATTTTCCTCGCCTGCTTCCTGTACGATTTCAATATTAGCACCGTCATAAGTTCCGAGAGTAACTGCACCGTTGAGCATAAGTTTCATATTTCCTGTTCCCGACGCTTCTGTACCTGCTGTAGAAATCTGCTCTGAAATGTCCGCACCCGCAACAAGCTTTTCAGCATATGAAACGTTGTAATTCTGAACAAACACAACACTGAGCAAGTCTTTTGTTTCGGGGTCGGAAGAAACAATTCTGCCTATTTCGTTGATATACTTGATTATAGCTTTGGCACGCTTATATCCCGGAGCAGATTTTGCACCGAAAATAAACGTTGTAGGAATAAAATTCTTTATTGAACCATCTTTTATACCATAGTAAATCCAAAGAATAGAGAACGCATTGAGAAGCTGTCTCTTGTATTCGTGAAGTCTCTTAATCTGAATATCAAAAACAGATTCAGGATTTATTTCAACACCGTCATGAGACTTGACAAAGTCCGCAAGCTGATTTTTCTTTGTCTGCTTGATGTCAATGAATTTTTTAAGAATTTCTTCGTCATCGGCGTACTTTTCAAGTTTCTTAAGCATATCAAGATTTACAACCCAATCGTCAGTGCCGAGAATTTCGGTAATAAGACCTGAAAGTTCCATATTACAGAGTGCGAGCCAACGTCTCTGAGTGATACCGTTTGTTTCGTTGCGGAAGCGTTCGGGGTAAAGGCTGTACCAGTCGGAAAGTACGGTATCTTTAAGAATCTGAGTATGAATCTCTGCAACGCCGTTAATATGACTTGATGCATAACAAGCCATATCAGCCATATGAATAAGTTCACCCTTTATAATCTTTATACGGTTTATCTTGTCCTTTTCAACACCGTCTGCATACATTTCCGCAATAAGTTCTTCATTTATCTGAATAATTATCTCATAAATTCTCGGAAGTACCTCCTCAACAAGACCAATCCACCACTTTTCAAGTGCTTCCTGCATTACAGTGTGGTTTGTATAATTAAATACTTTCTTTGCGATTGCAAGAGCCTTGTCAAAGCTGTAGCCCTCAATATCAACAAGCTGTCTGATAAGTTCGGGGATTGAAATAACGGGGTGTGTGTCGTTAAGCTGAACAGAAATATAGTCAGCGAGATTTTCGAGAGTTCCATAACGTGCCTTGTGCTTTTTAAGAATGTCAGTAAGTGACGCACAGCTGAAGAAATACTGCTGTTTCAGACGGAGTTTCTTACCTTCATTTGTATCGTCGTTAGGGTAAAGAACACGGGAAATATCCTCAGCATAAATTTTTTCCTTTGACGCTTCAAGATAGTTCTGTCTGTTGAAAGTATCAAAGTCAAACTCTTTCACGGGTTCAGCCTGCCAGAGACGTAGTGTACCTACATTTTCAGTTTTACAGCCAAAAACGGGCATATCATAAGGAACAGCCTTTACAGTCTGACCGTTGAAATTTATAATAACTGTGTCTTTTTCACATCTTATTGACCAGCAGTCGCCGTACTTCGTCCAGTCGTCAATATCTTCACACTGAAAACCGTCAACGATAGACTGCTTGAAAAGACCGTATTTATAACGGATTCCGTAGCCGTCGAGTGGCAGGGAAAGAGATGCCGCACTGTCAAGGAAACAAGCAGCAAGTCTGCCGAGACCGCCGTTACCAAGAGCTGCGTCCTCAATTACTTCGAGGTCTGCAAGCGATAAACCAAGCTCAGAGAAAACTTTCTGAACTTCGTCATATATGCCAAGACAAAGCAGGTTATTGTATACGGCACGTCCCACAAGAAACTCCATAGAAAGATATGCGGCACGTCTCTTTGAAAGATGTTCTTCACGGCTTTTGTTCCAGCGGTCTGAGTAAAGCTCCATGACCGTATCACCGAGAGCATTGTGAATCTGCTGAGGTGTTGCAGACTTTAAGTCTTTAGGAAGTCTGCCTGTAAACTTCTCAATAAAAATTTTCTTATCCATTTAAATTTTCCTCCGTTATCTGTTGTATAATTTATTTAACTTCTTTATTTTCTTTGCAAGTTCGGGAGTGAAATCGCTTTCATTTGTTCTGAACTGCCAGTTTCCACCAAGAACAGAAGGTGTGTTCATACGTCCGTCTTTTCCGCTGTTGAGAAAATCCTGCATCTGAGCAACTGCAACTTCCGCAACACTTCCCCATGCAGAACGGATTACAGCGTCAGGAATGTCCTTTTTCTTTTTGACATTGAGATACTTTTTAGCGAATTTAAGCGACTTCGGTGACATTGTACCAACCCAGCCGACAAGTGTTTCATTATCGTGCGTACCTGTATAAGCAAAACAGTTTGTATTTGCGAAATTATGCGGAAGATGTTCGTTTTCCCCGTTGTCAAAACCAAACTGTAATACTTTCATTCCGGGATAACCGCAGTTGTCGAGAAGTTCACGCACTTCGGGGGTAATAAATCCCAAATCTTCGGCAATAATGTTTAATCTGCCTAATTTTTCCTCTGCCATGCGGAAAAGTTCATAATTCGGACCTTTTTTCCATTCTCCAACAGTAGCGTCCTCACTGCCGTAAGGAATTGTATAATAGCTTTCAAAGCCTCTGAAATGGTCTATTCTTACTATGTCATAAAGTTCTGTTGCACTTTTTATGCGGTTAATCCACCACACATAACCCGTCTTTTTATGGTAATCCCAGTCATAGAGAGGGTTACCCCATAACTGACCTGTAGGTGAAAAGTCGTCGGGCGGACAGCCTGCAACAGAAACGGGCTTGTGCTTTTTGTCGAACCAGAAAAGCTTAGGGTCTGCCCACGCTTCCACGCTGTCCAAAGCACAGTAAATGGGAATATCACCGATGATTTCAATTCCATTGTCATTGGCGTATTTTTTAAGCTCTGTCCACTGTCTGTTAAATTCAAACTGAACAAACTTAAAGAAATTGACATCTTTTTTCAGTTCTTTTTTAGCCTCAGAAACAGCTTTGGTCTTGTGCATTGCAATATCGTTTTCCCATTCATACCAAGCCTTGCCGTCATTTTTGAATTTCAGAGCCATAAAGAGAGCGTATTCGTCAAGCCATGACTTATTTTTTTCGCAGAATTTTTTGTAGTCGGGAAATTTTGATGCTTTGAATCTTGAAAAAGCCACTCTAAGAACATCAAAACAGTGGTCATATATTATACTGTAGTCAACTTTATCGGAAGAAGATTCCCAGTCATAAGAGGCAAATTCATGATGTTCAAGAAGTCCGTCCGCTTCAAGTATTTCAAAGTCAATGAAATAGGGGTTTCCTGCATTTACGGAAAATGACTGATACGGAGAATCACCGTAGCTTGTGGGTGAAAGCGGAAGAATCTGCCAGCACTTTGTTTTGCTTTTTCTGAGAAAGTCAACAAATTCAAAGGCGTGTTTTCCCATTTTGCCTATACCATATTCGGACGGCAGGCTTGAAATATGCATTAATATACAGCTTTTACGCATTTATAAATCACCTTTCATTTTAATTTTCATGTTTTCCTAATCTGTATAATTTCGCCATAATCAGTATATAATACCATAAAAACGAATCGAGGTTGCTTTACTATGAAGTTTGCACAGCATTTTTTTGCTTTTCTGATGGGTTACTTTATCTACAGTCTTGTCGAGATAATAAACCGTGGATATACACACTGGACAATGTCACTGACGGGCGGTATTATAATGATGATACTATATTCACTTAACAGCCGTCGTACAATGACTTTAATAAAAAGCTGTTTTGCAGGTTCTGTGATAATAACGGCGGTTGAGTTTGCCGTAGGGGTTTTTGACAATATTATTATGCACTGGAATGTGTGGGATTACTCCGATATGCCCTTTAATCTGTTAGGACAAATCTGCCTGCTCTTTTCTTGCTACTGGTTTTTACTGTGTATACCTGCCTATTATCTGTGCCGTCTTATCCGAAACCGATTCGGCACGGAAAAACAGATTTCATAATTCCTAAAAAACAGGCTGTTCCGATTATATCAGGACAGCCTCTGTAATTTTAGTTTATTTTGTTTGAATCAGCGTTAAAGACATTGTTACTGCTCTCTGTATAGTAATCATTTGGTTCAAGGGTAGTAAAATCAGTGTCTTCAACTTCAGGAAGCCTTGCACCGCAACGTCCGCAGAACTGGAAACGGTCATTTACTTCAGCATCGCACTTCGGACAAATCTTATAGCCTCTGATTCCGTTGAGTTCATATCTCATTCTCTTGATTCTTCTGCGTCTTGTGTCAATATCATCGCAAAGAACCTTGAAACTTGCGGGGTCGTCATTCGGATTCTTGTAATACTTCTTACCGATGTCAGCAAAAATCTCTACAATTCTTTCTTCCTCATAGAGAATCTTTCTTTTGAGGTTATTAGCCTCTGAAACACTTTTCGACTTTTCAGCGACTGCTCTCTGTGCGTCGTTGAATTTATCGATAATACCCATTTTCATCACTCCTAATGGAAATTTTACTATAAAATACTGCATATATAATTGGAATAAAACATTCCAAAAAGTAGATAAAACTG
>CAMWGS010000022.1 GCA_947173865.1 uncultured Ruminococcus sp. | reverse complement strand
ATATAAGGCAGTGGCAAAGGAAAAAGAGTATATTAAAATAACTGAAAGAAAGTAAAAATTCAGTTTAGTGAATAAATGAAAATTATAAAATTATTTACGGTAATTTTTACGGCTGTATTCTTTCTTACGGGGTGTGTGTTCAGTTCGAGCATTGACAACCTTATGACTCCCCCGAAACTCAGTGTTGAACAGGAACAGATTTACAGTGCGTTGACAGATGCGGCAGGAACATCTATAAGCCTTAAATATCCGAAATCGGGAAAATATCTCTCGGCTTTCATAATCGAGGACATTGACGGTGACGGCGGAAATGAAGCTGTTGTTTTCTATGAAAAGACAAGTATTGCCGTTGAGGAAAATACCCTGAGAATAAATATTCTTGACCGTTCTGACGGTAAATGGCGTTCGGTCTGTGATACTCCCGCAAAGGGAGCGGAAATTGAAAAGGTAATGATTTCAAAACTCGGCTCAAATAACCGTATGAACCTTATTATAGGAAGCAGTCTGATAAACCGTTCCGAGAAGAATGTATCAATATACAGCTATGTTGACGGCAGTATTGAAGAAACTTTTTCCGAGTCGTATTCTTTTATAGACGTTACAGACCTTGACCAAGATGATGAAAATGAATTTCTTTTGTTGTCGGGTTCGTCGTCGGGTTCACTTGCCGTTGCCGAGGCATATAAGCTGAACAGTGACGGAATATACTATAAATACAGCCGTAAACTCAGTGGAAGCTTTACAGAATTTGACAGTCTGAATTATGGAAGTATTGACAGCAAAAGAACTGGTCTTTATATAGACGCAGTTCTTGGAAATGGTCTTGTTCAGACGGATATAATTTATATGGACGATACAGGTCTGAAAAAAGTTTTTTCCACATCGGAGGAGTCGATATTTACGGTAAGACCTGCGGGTTGTACGTCTTTTGATATTGACGGAGACGGTATTCTTGAAATACCTGTTCAGTCCATTTCTCTGGGTTATGAAGATGTTTCCGAAAGTGAACAGATGAAAATAACAAACTGGTATTTTATAAATGAAGACGACAGAATGGAAAAGAAGTATTCATCATATTACAGTATAAATGACGGATATATTTTTGTATTTCCTGAAAAATGGGGAAATAACGTTACAGTCAGACATGACTATGTGAACGACGAAATAGTTTTCTGTGCTTATGAAAACGGAACTGTCGGACGTGAACTTCTGCGTATTTATTTCGCAGAGGATACCCCCTCGAAAGAGGACAGAATTTCAAACGGCTATATGCTTATGCGTACTAAAGGTGATTCGGCATATCTTGCATATATACCTGTTTCGGACGATGAAAACGGCGACGGTCTTTCAGTTTTGTCAGGAGATGTGGCGATTGGTTTTAAGTTCAGGGAATAAGTGTAATTTGTAAAAAGGAGCTGAAAAAATTGAAACGTATTCTTATTTGTGAGGACGAGGCAACTATACGTGAATTTGTTGTTATAAATTTAAAGCGTGCGGGTTATGACGTTGTTGACGTTGACTGCGGTGAAGCTGCTCTCAGAACGTTTGAGACAGAACACGGAAATTTTGATATCGTTCTCCTTGATATAATGATGCCTGGTATTGACGGTTTCACGGTGTGTAAGAGAATCCGTGAAAAGAGTTCTACCATAGGCATTATAATGCTTACTGCACGTACACAGGAAATGGACAAGGTAAGCGGTCTAATGATTGGTGCGGACGACTATATAACAAAACCGTTTTCACCGTCTGAGCTTACAGCAAGGGTTGACGCTATTTACAGACGTGTATGTATGAGTTTCATAAAAAATGAAAAACAGTCGCTTATTGAGTCAGGGCCTTTTGTCCTGAACCTTAAAAGCCGTACCGTGACAAAAAACGGTGTTCCGATTGAACTTACACAGGTTGAGTATCAGATACTTGAATTTTTCATGAACAACAAGAACACCGCTCTTGACCGTGCAAGTATTCTCAATCACATATGGGGTGAAAGCTATTACGGTGACGACAAGATTGTTGATGTAAATATAAGAAGAATCCGTATGAAGATAGAGGAAGAACCGTCAAGCCCGAAGTATATAATTACTATATGGGGTTACGGTTACAAATGGAATGATACTCAGTAATGGCTAAAAAAAGTATAACAAGACGCTGGATTCTTAATAACCTTGGTGTTGTGATACTTGTCATGGTTGTATTTGACCTGATATTCATTTATGCTATACAGAGTTATTTCTACAGTTCGGCGAAACAGTACCTTGTTTCAAAAATAAACGCTGTAACGAGCGTTCTCAGTATTCATTCACAGGACAGTGCGGCAAATTTTTCGGCAGAAATGAGAAATATGCTTGAAACGTTCAACGAAAAGGACAAAATAGAACTCATGGCGATAAACTCAAAAGGCAGGGTTGTGCTTACTTCTTCTGGATTTTCTCCCGACGAAAACACACTCATGCCCGACTATGAGGAAGCTATGGATTCTGGTGAGGGTTCATATGTCGGAAAACTGCCGGGCGGTGAAAAGATTCTTGCCGTTTCCGTTCCTATTTCTTCATTCAACAGTGAGTACAGTTCTGTGCGTATGGTTACGTCGCTTACTGAAATCGACAACACGATAAAATCAAGTGCCATTGTCGTAACGGTAGTATGTTTTGCAATTATACTGATAATTGTGATTACAGGTCTTTATTTTGCGGGTTCTATTGTAAAACCGATACGTCAGATAAGCGGTATAGCAAGAAAGTTTGCAATAGGTGATTTTTCTGTACGTATCAGCAACAACAGCAACGACGAAATAGGTGATTTGTGCATGGCGATAAATCACATGGCAGACGAACTTTCCAACGCCGAAGCAATGAAGAACGAATTTATTTCTTCTGTTTCCCATGAACTCAGAACACCTCTTACCGCTATAAAAGGCTGGGCTGAAACTCTTATGATTGACAGTGAATCAAATCCCGATACTGTCAAAAAGGGCGTGGGTGTTATAGTGAACGAAGCGGAAAGGCTTTCGCAGATGGTTGAGGAACTGCTTGATTTTTCACGTATGCAGAGCGGTCACTTTACGCTTCAGGCTACCAATATGGACATACTCGCAGAACTCGGTGACGCTGTTCTTATCTACAGTGACAAGGCACGGCGTGAGGATATAAAAATTATATACAACGACCCTGAAATGTTGCCTTTTGTCTTCGGTGACAAAAATCGTATAAGACAGGTTTTTATAAATGTAATTGACAATGCGGTAAAGTATTCGTCTGACGGTGATACTGTAACTATAAATGCGTCTGAGGCAGACGGAAACGTTATAGTCACTGTTTCGGATACGGGTTGTGGTATAAAGGAATCAGACCTTTCAAAAGTAAAGACAAAATTCTATAAGGCTAATCATACAAGGCGTGGCTCAGGCATAGGTCTTGCCGTTGCAGACGAAATTATTGCCATGCATGAGGGAACTATGGAAATTTCCAGTGCAGGAGAAGGTAAGGGAACAACAGTGAAAATTACACTTCCTGCAAAAACACAGTAGGAGAAATTAAATGGGAAAAAATAACGATTCACAGTGCTGTGAAAAATTTAAATCGAAAATAGGCGGACAGGCTCTCATTGAGGGAATAATGATGCTTGGTCCGAACAAGGGAGCAATGGCGTGCAGACTCCCCGACGGCTCTATAGACCTTGAAACGTGGGACGAAAACAACGGAAAAAATGCACCTTGGTACAAGAAAACCCCGATTGTAAGAGGTTGTGTAAGCTTTGTCATTTCTATGACAAAGGGATATAAATATATGATGAAGTCGGCCGAGAAACAGCTTACGGAAGAAGAAAAGGCAGAAGAAGAAAATTCGGGAATATTCGATATTGTAATGTATATAGGTATGTTACTTGGTATAGTTATTGCACTGGGACTGTTTATGTTTCTGCCAAAAATAATTATAGGTCTTATTTCGGGAATTGAAGAACACAGAATAGTCCGTTCCATACTGGAGGGAATTGTAAAAATAGTAATTTTCGTGGCATATATGGCTCTGGTGAGTTTCATGAAAGATATACGCCGGCAATATGAGTATCACGGTGCAGAACACAAGACTATTGCCTGTCATGAAGCGGAACTTCCTCTGACGGTTGAGAACGTCCGCAAGCAGTCACGTTTTCACAAGAGGTGTGGAACAAGCTTTATATTTATTGTTCTTATAGTCGGAATATTTGTGATGTGCTTTGTACCTTTTACTGTGACATGGCAGAGAATAGTTGCGTCACTGATACTTCTTCCGCTTATAGTCGGAATATCGTATGAATGTATAAGACTTGCGGGAAATCACGATAATCTTTTTACAAGAGTACTCTCCGCTCCGGGACTTGCGATGCAGAGAATAACAACCCGTGAACCTGATGACAGTATGATTGAAATTGCAATAGCAGCTATGAAACCCTGTATTCCTGCGGATAAGGAGGAGGACAAGTGGTAAGCCGTGATATGCTTTTCAGAGAATGTGTTTCGCTGATGGATAAAAACGGTATAGATTCGTCATATTTCGACACGCTTTGTATTTTTCAGGATATTCTCGGTGACAGAAATCCGCTTTTCAGACCTACGGAAATTGTCCCCGACGACAAGAAAGAAATTATTCTCGTTCTTGTAAAAAGAAGAACAGAGGGTTATCCCGTACAGTATCTTCTCGGACAGTGGGAATTTTACGGATATACTTTCAGGGTAAATGAAAATGTTCTTATACCCCGTCCCGATACTGAAACCCTTATTGAAAATATTCTTGAAATATTCAGAAAAAATAATCTGAAATCCCCTAAAATAGCCGATTTGTGTTCGGGAAGCGGTTGTATTGCGGTTACTCTTAAAAAACAGATTCCCGATTCAGAAGTATATGCCGTTGAAATTTCGGAAAAGGCTGTTGAATTAATCAGGGAAAACGCCGAACTTAACAAAGCGGACATTAATATAATAAATGCCGATGTACTGAAACAGGAAACGGCTGAAAGTTTGTCAGGTCTTGACATAATAGTCTGTAATCCGCCCTATCTTACTCGGTACGATATGGACACTTTGCAGAAAGAAGTTACGTTTGAGCCTGAACTTGCTCTTTTCGGCGGTGATGACGGTCTTGATTTTTACAGGGAAATAACTTCCATATGGAGAAAATCACTTAATAACAACGGCTGGATTGCTTATGAATTCGGTGACGGACAGCATGATGACGTTGAAAAAATCTTGTATAAAAATAATTTTTATAATATAACATTCAGCCGTGATACCCAGAATATTATAAGAACAGTTACGGCTCTGAAACAGGAGGAATTATAATGGCTAAAAAGGAACTTGCAAAAAAGGCTTCCGTTGTACGTGTTACAACGAGAGAGGACAGAAAAACCGCACTTGAAGGTGCATTGAAGATGATTGAAAAGAAATACGGTGCAGGTGCTGTAATGCGTCTGGGACAGACCAAAACCCTCAATGTTGACGCTATTCCGACTGGTTCTATGACTCTTGACATGGCTCTGGGTATAGGCGGAGTTCCGAAGGGACGTATTGTTGAGATTTACGGTCCTGAAAGTTCGGGTAAGACTACAGTTGCACTTTCTGTTATTGCTCAGGCTCAGAAACTGGGCGGTGAAGCCGCTTTTATTGACGTTGAACACGCTTTAGACCCTGTTTATGCCAAGGCTCTCGGTGTAAACACTGACGACCTGCTTGTTTCCCAGCCCGACAGCGGTGAGCAGGCACTTGAAATTGCCGAAGCTCTTATACGTTCAGGTGCTATTGATGTAATTGTTATTGACTCTATAGCAGCTATGACTACCCGTGCGGAAATTGACGGCGATATGGGAGATTTACACGTGGGACAGCTTGCACGCCTTATGTCACAGGCAATGAGAAAGCTTACAGGTGCAATTTCAAAGTCAAACTGTGTTGCAATCTTTATCAATCAGATTCGTGAAAAAATCGGTGTTATGTACGGGAACCCCGAAACTACTCCGGGTGGTCGTGCATTGAAGTTCTATTCTTCCGTACGTATAGAGGTAAGAAAAGGTGAAGTTATCAAGGCTAACGGTGAGATTATCGGTGCATCGACACGCTGTAAGGTTGTAAAGAACAAAGTCGCCCCTCCGTTCAAGGAAGCAACTTTTGATATGATGTACGGTCAGGGAATTTCAAGAACGGGTGAAGTTCTTGACATGGCTGTTGAACTTGAAGTTATCAAAAAAGGCGGTTCGTGGTTCAGCTATAAAGACCAGAAACTTGGTCAGGGTCGTGACAATGTAAAGGAACTTCTGAAAAATGACGAAGCTCTCATGAAAGAAATTGAGGAGCAGATTCTTGCACGCAGAGAAGAAATGTTGAATAACAACTCTGAAAAAAGTCAGCCGAAAAAGGTCGGTACAGTTTCAGATGCAGAAACAGATGATGAAGACATTCTTGCCGATATTGAAGAGGATTTTGAGGAGTTCACACCTGCTGAATAATAATGAAAGTAACTTCTGTTAAAATTTATAAAGGTACTACCTATGAGGCGGAGATAGACGACACAAGAAAAATTTATCTTCATGCCGATATTATCGCTGATTTTAATATTCACGAGGGTATGGAACTTGAACGCAGTGAACTTAAAAAAATAATATATGCGTCAACTTTCAGGCGTGCATATCAGTATGCTTTGTATTGTCTGGATTACCGTGATTATTCTGCAAGAGAAATGTGTGAAAAGCTTGTAAAGACTTACAGGAATGAAAGCCTGTGCGGTGCGGTTGTTAAAAAACTTGAAAGTGTGGGAATAATTGACGATGAACGTTATGCGGAAAAGCTTGCGATTAGGTATGTTGAGGCGAGAAAATACGGTTTCCGACGTGCAAAGCACGAAATCATAATGAAGGGCATAGACGAATATCTTGCGGAAGATATTCTTCAGCCTTATGAGGAAAGTTTCAGTGAAAACCTTGCTCATCTTATTGAAACAAAATACGCCCGTCTGCTTACAGACAGGAATGACAGAAAATCAATAGAAAAAGTCAAGAGTTCTCTTGTGCGGTACGGATATGGTTTTGACGAGATAAACCGTGCAACAGGAGAATATTTTGACAACAGGGAGGATTAATATATGCCGATAAAAGTCGGAATGGTGTCGCTCGGCTGTTCAAAGAATCTTGTTGACTCCGAGAGAATGCTGTACAAATTAAAAAGTCATGGATATAAGCTTGTTACAGAACCCGGACTTGCTGATGTTGCTGTTGTGAATACCTGTGGTTTTATACAGTCTGCAAAGGAGGAGGCTATTGAAACTATTCTTGAACTGGCTAAACTCAAAGCAGACGGTACGCTTAAAAAAATCGTTGTTACAGGCTGTCTTTCCGAACGTTATAAAGAAGAAACTGCCGAACTGTTTCCCGAAGCCGACGCTGTTATAGGTATCGGAAACAATAAGGATATAGTTGATGTACTTGACCATGTGCTGAAAGACGAAAGATATATAAATTTTGCTCCCAAGCTCGACGCTGAACTTACGGGGGAAAGAATTATTTCAACACTGCCGTTTTTTGCTTATCTCAAAGTGGCTGAGGGCTGTTCAAACTGTTGTACTTACTGTGCAATTCCTCAGATAAGGGGAAAATTCCGCAGTGTTCCTATGGAGGCAGTAATTAAAGAAGCTGAATGGCTTGCACAGAACGGTGTTACGGAACTTATCGTTATTGCACAGGACACCTCACGTTATGGTGAGGATTTATACGGAAAATCAAAACTTCCCGAACTTCTCCGCCGTCTCTGTAAGATAGACGGTATACACTGGATTCGCACGCTTTATTGCTATCCCGAAAGAATTACTGACGAACTTCTTGAAACAATTGCAAGTGAAGAAAAGCTTGTTAAGTATCTTGAAATTCCGATACAGCATTGCAATGGCGAAATTCTCGACCGTATGAACCGCTGGGGTGACCGTGAAAGTCTTGAAAATCTTTTTGCACATATCAGGGAAAAAGTGCCGAATGTCATTCTGCGTACTACTCTTATTACCGGCTTTCCTGCCGAAACAGAAGAACAGTTCACGGAACTTTCGGAATTTGTAAACAAGGTCAGATTTGACAGACTCGGCTGTTTTGCGTACTCTCAGGAGGAAGGAACTAAATCAGCTGATTTTGAAGGGCAGATTGACGACGAAGTAAAACATCATCGTGCAGACATTATTATGGAACAGCAGATGTTGATAAGTGCCGAAAATAATGAAAAACTTCTCGGAAAGGAACTTGAAACTGTAGTTGAGGGATTTGACCGTTTCGGTGAGTGCTGGTTCGGACGTACTCAGCTTGATGCTCCCGACATAGACGGAAAAGTTTTCTTTACTTCCGAAAAATCACTTTCGGTCGGTGAATACGTTAAAATAAAGATTACTGATACACTTGATTATGATTTAATCGGAGAGGTGATAGCTGAATGAACCTGCCAAACAAACTTACTTTGCTGAGAGTTTGTCTCATTCCTTTTTTCCTGCTGTTTATTTACTGGAAAGTGCCGTTTCATTTTATGATAGCCCTTGTTATTTTTGCAGGTGCGTCAATTACTGACGCTCTTGACGGAAAAATTGCAAGAAAGCGGAATATTGTCACTAATTTTGGAAAGTTTCTTGACCCTCTTGCAGATAAAGTTCTTGTAATTGCGGCACTTACTGTCTTTGTGGAACTTTCTGAGATAAATATGGGTGCAGTACCTTTTATCATAATAAGTGCAAGGGAATTTATGGTTTCGGGACTCAGACTGCTTGCCGCCGACAGCGGTATAGTAGTAGCTGCAGGAATGTGGGGAAAACTTAAAACGGCTTTTACAATGGTTTCAATAGTTGTTGCACTTGTATGGCTCAGTGTGTGCTATGACTTTGATTTCAATATTGCTGACAGCCTGAAAAATGCAATGGACAATATTGTTATTCCGGTTCTTATATGGATTTCAACAGCACTTACAGTAATTTCGGGTGGTGTTTATCTTAAAGGTTACTGGCACCTTATTGATTCAGACAAATAAAGGAGGTTTTTATGAAACACTGTGCAGGACATATAAAATATCTTATTGCAATAAAGGAACTTTCCGACGTTGACGAATACGTCCGCTGTGTAAGTATTTCACGTCATCTTGGTGTATCACGCCCGAGTGTAAGTAAAATGCTCCGCTGTCTTGCAAACTGCGGTCTTGTTTATGAAGATTTCTGCAACAGCGTTGTGCTTACTACCGAGGGTGAAAAAGCCGTAAACGAGATATTTTCAACTTTTCATGAAGTATATATGTTTTTCCACAACTTCCTTAAACTTCCGCCTGAAGAAGCTCACGACCATGCTGTGAAGTTCGTGACTGAGTTTCCGCAGGACACCTGTGAACGTCTGAAAGGAATTGTGAAGCGTACAATCAAGAGAAAGAACTGATATTATTATAAAAGACCAGGTTTATATAAACTTGGTCTTTTTTTGGCTGTATACCGTGTGTCAAAGAATATTTGCGTCAATGTAAAAGATTGTTTGCTTTACTTTTCGGACGAACAGTTATATAATAAACTCATGGAGGTGATAACGGTGAACATAGGCAAATCAATACGCCGTATCAGAACGGAAAGCAATATGTCACAGGAAGAATTTGCAAAAATATTTTTTGTGACACGTCAGACGGTATCAAACTGGGAGTGCGAGAAAAGCTATCCCGATTTGAATACGATTGTAAAAATAAGTGACAGATTCGGAATTTCTCTTGACACACTTTTAAAGGAGGACAAAGAAATGGTGAATGATATTTCGGAAAAAACCACACTTGGTCTGAAATGGAATAAAATCCGACAGACTGTATTTATTGTAATAAGTATAATTATAATGTGTGCGGTGGTGTCATTGTCGGTTTACGGCATAATATGGCACGGCAGAAAAAACAAGCTTGAAAATCATTTCAACGATTCAATATCATTGCTTGGATTTTCAGAAACGGATGAGCGTTATTATGTCATGGAAAATAACAACACCAGTTATATTCTGCCACATCAGGAAATGCCGTCTTTCTGGGATTTTTCAACGGATTTTCATGCAAAGCATCTTGATTGCAGTTATGAAACGGATTTGTGCGTTATTAATGTACGGATTTCCGAAGATATGTATTCACTGACAATTACAGACAAGGAAAGCGGTGAAGATTATTATGTTGACATTGGCGAAAAAGGCAGTCTGTTACCTGTAGAAAACTTGCCTGAATTTGCGGAAAAACAGTACTGCGATAATAAAGATACTATTAAAAGTATTTTAGAAAAAGGAACTGGTATATATAATAAAGTTTATATGGATTAAAAAAGGACGGTTTAAAAGCCGTCCTTCTGATTTTACATAGTGTTTCTGTTTTCAAGAGCCTTGTACAGCGTTACTTCGTCCGCATATTCGAGGATTCCGCCGACGGGAAGTCCGAATGCAAGACGTGTTACTTTTATTCCAAGAGGTTTTAAAAGTCCTGCGATGTACATAGCGGTTGCGTCACCCTCAACAGTAGGGTTTGTAGCCATTATTACTTCCTTTATATTTCCCTGTGAAATACGTGAAAGCAGTTCTTTCACACGGATTTTATCGGGAGTAACGTTGTCCATAGGCGAAATCAGTCCGTGCAGAACATGATAGACACCGTTGTATTCCCTTGTACGTTCAAACGCCGTAACGTCCTTTGGAGTTTCGACAACGCATATAATGCCTTTGTCACGTTCTTCTGCCGAACATATCGGACAAATTTCCCTTTCGGTCAGATTCTGACAGCATTTACAGCTATGAACATTACGTTTAGCATCTGTAAGAGCCTTTGCAAATTCTTCAACCGCTTCGTCCTCCATAGACATCACATAATAAGCGAGTCGCTGAGCGGTTTTCATACCGATACCGGGGAGGGAAGCGAATTTTTCAGCGAGAACGATAAGGGGGAGTGCATTATGGTCAGCCATTTAGAAAAGCCCGGGGATTGAAACACCACCAGTAATTTTGCTCATTTCGGCTTCTGTAGTGGATTCAACGTTGTTGATAGCTTCGTTTATTGCACTGATGATTAAGTCCTGAAGCATATCAATATCTTCGGGGTCAACTACTTCGGGCTTGATGCTGAGTGACTTGATGGTTTTCTTTCCTGTGATAACAACTTCAACAGCACCACCGCCTGCTGTAGCGGAAAATTCTCTTTCCTCAATATCTTCCTGAAGCTCGGTAATCTGGTCCTGCATTTTCTGAGCCTGTTTAATCATCTGGTTCATGTTCTGAGCACCGCCGCCCACATTTCTTGGGATTCTTGCTTTCATTTTTAAATCTCCTTTAGATAAGTTTTATTAATTATTATCAACAGCCGTTTCAATGCTGTTGTCTTTTGCTTTCTGGATAAGCATTTCAGCCATACTTTTCTGTTCTTCAACACTCGTTGTACAGCGTGCTTTTATAACGTAACGCTGTCCGAGAATCTTGTTTATAGTGTCACCGAGTGACACGGCATAGTCCTTGTTATTCCTGAAAATCTGTATGAAAAAGCGGTTTACCGCAGTAATGAAAATTACGTTTCCTGCTGTAAGTGCATAAGAGCCGTCGAGAGCAGCCGCAAGGTCGGGTTTGACTTTTTTAAGTTCTTCAACTATTTCATCCCAGCGTGAACACGGAATCATGTCATCATTTTTAACTTTTCCTATGTCGATATTCGGAACGGGTTCAGTATCACGGGCAGGACTGCCTGCGGTAAGAACTTCGGACTTTTCTGCCTGTTTCGGAGCGGAATAGTTTCCGACGGAACTTAATTTATTCTCCAACTGTTTTATTTTATCATAAATTTCAGAATTGTCAATAGTCTGCGGAGTATTATTTTTGTTTCCGCAGAGTTTTATAAGCGTCATTTCAAATTCGACACGTCTGTTCATGACCTTTGACATATTTTCTCGGCATTTCTGCAAAACGGAAAGATTGTCCATAATTTTTTCGAGAGAGTTTTTTTGTGCAAGGTCATTCAGCTTTTCCATTTCTTCGGGCATACATACTATAAGGTTTCCTGCGGTCTGCGGTGAAACCTGAATAAGCATGATATTTCGGAGCTGGGTTATAAGTTCCTCACATAGCCTTGTAAGGTCTTTTGACATATCATAAAGATTTCCCGTAACGGAAAGAGCCTTTGCGGTATCCTGAGCAGTCAGAGCGTCGAGAATTTCGTATAGATAGTCACGCCCTGCGATACCTGCCGCATTTGAAACCGTTTCGGCATTTATTATGTCGGCACATACTGAACACTGGTCAAGAAGTGAAACAGCGTCACGCATACCGCCGTCGGCAAGTTTTGCGATAAGGTCAGCACCGTCTTTTGTGAGGTTCAGTTCTTCCTGTTCTGATATATATTCAAGCCGTGAGGCAATATCTTCGGGACGTATGCGACGGAAATCATATCGCTGACAGCGTGAGGCAATAGTTGCAGGAACTTTGTGTATTTCCGTTGTGGCAAGAATAAACATCACATACGGCGGAGGCTCTTCCATAATTTTCAGCAGTGCATTGAATGCACTTGTTGAAAGCATATGCACTTCGTCTATGATGTATATTTTGTATGCACTTCTTTCGGGTGTGTAAACGGCAGCGTCACGCAAATCACGTATATCGTCAACGCCGTTGTTTGACGCAGCGTCGATTTCAACTATATCGGTAAGAGAACCGTTGTCAGCGTCACGGCATATGTCGCATTCAAGGCACGGATTGCCATTTTTCATGTTACGACAGCTTACGGCTTTGGCAAGTATTCTTGCACAGGTTGTCTTACCCGTTCCCCTCGAACCCGTAAAAAGATAGGCATGAGCAGTTTTTCCTCCTGTAATCTGATTTTTAAGGGTATCGGTTATATGTTGCTGGGATATGACATCATCAAAAGTCATAGGTCGCCATTTGCGGTAAAGAGCCTTATACATCAGATTGCTTCCTTTCATCAGGTTTATCGGGAAAATTTTACAAGAAAAAATTCCGGCACATAGATGTGCAGGCTTGCTGCGGCACACAAAACAATCCGCTTAATGCTGCTCGGTCTCCCGCCTGACATGGTTCACGGGGTCTTGTTGCACAGGGCCCGCACATCTATATTCCGGAATTTCATTTCTGAAATAACAGAGCAGACGTATGCTCTAATTTATATAATAACATAAAATTTCTGTTTTGTCAAGTGTTATTTCATAATTTGTTGTACAAAAATTAACAGTTATTTTCTTTGAAACAGTATCGCAATGTGAGAACAAAACGAAAATTACAATGAATTATTGACGTTTCAGGCATGATATGGTATAATAAAGAAAAAATATAATCAGTGAAAAGAAGGAAGTCAATAAAATGAGTATGCTGGAAACTTTATATATGGTCGTTCCATGTTATAATGAGCAGGAAGTTCTTCATGAGACGGCAAGGCAGTTAAAAGCAAAATATGAAACGCTTATTCAACAGAATCTTATTTCCTCCGAAAGCAGAATTGTATTTGTGAATGACGGCTCAAAAGACAGTACATGGTCGATTATTCAGGAACTTCACAGCGAACAGCCACGTTTTTTTTCGGGAATAAACCTCGCACATAACAGCGGTCACCAGAATGCCGTGCTTGCAGGTCTTATGTCCGTAAAGGATATATGCGATATGGCAATAACAATGGACGCTGATTTGCAGGACGATATAAATACTATTGACGCTATGGTGAAAAAATACTATGAGGGAAATCAGGTTGTATACGGTGTAAGAAGTGCGAGAAAAACAGACACTTTTTTCAAGAAATTCACGGCTGAAAGTTTTTATAAATTCATGAAATTAATGGGTGCGGACGTTGTTTATAATCATGCAGATTTCAGACTTATGAGCAGCAGGGTATTACAGGAACTTTCTGGTTTCAGAGAAGTAAACCTTTTTCTGCGTGGAATGATACCTCTTATTGGCTTTCAGAGCTGTAATGTATATTATGAACGTCATGAACGTTTTGCAGGGGAGAGCAAGTACCCGCTCAAAAAAATGCTTTCTTTCGCCATTAACGGAATAACTTCATTCAGTACAAAACCACTCAAACTTATAACATCACTTGGTTTTATAATGTTTGTGATAAGTGTGATAGCGTTTATATGGAGTTTTATTGTAAAAATTGCTGGTTTGTCTGTAGGCGGGTGGTCAAGTACAATGTGTTCGATATGGCTGATAGGAGGATTGCAGTTACTTTGTCTCGGAATAATCGGAGAATATGTCGGAAAGATTTATGCGGAAGTAAAACAGCGACCACGCTTTATTGTTGCCGACTTTCTGAATGAAACGGGTAACGACGACAATGAAAAAAAGTAATATTATAAAAATAAGGACGTTCAAAACGGATACCCGAATATATAGTAACAATTTGAGGGGATAAAAATGCGAAGATATGCATAGCTTAAAG
>CAMWGS010000021.1 GCA_947173865.1 uncultured Ruminococcus sp. | reverse complement strand
CTCTACGAATAAACAATTATGTCGCAGCTTCTGAAGCATCCAAAATTTCTTTAACCTTTGCGTAATAGATACGCAGGAATTTGTTCGCAGCGACATTTGTAAACACCAATTATGGATGATTTCCGAACAGCCTTGTTCCGATACAAAAGAATATAAGCAAAAAGGCGATACCTCACGCTTTGTACGCAAGGTATCGCCCTTATAAATTTCTTTTCAGAAGCTCTATTCAATTTTCGTCTGCAAAATTTACTATTGTAGCTTTCTTCTATAGTCTCAGTACTATATCCGTTCAAATAGTAACACCCACGCAGTACCTACCGACAATTATATTGATAAGTAAAGGGAGATCCTCATGTTTGTATGCAAGGAATCTCCCTCATTATTTTTTCAGAAGCCTTATTCAATTTACGTCTGCTAAGTTCACTATCTTCTTGCCTATCTTCGGTTTACCGTATCATTTTACAAACTCTGTCGTTTTTATGCTGAATACTGCTGTTCACGCAAAGGCGTGATTTAATCAGTGATTCCTTAATATTACTGTTAAACTACCGAAATCATCATTCAACTACCAACTCTTTGACTGCAACGTTCTTTATCTTTCGTGATACAAGATATGCGAAAACAAAGAAAGAAACACAGATAAGAGCAATCGGAGCGGCGAACGAAAACGCTGTAAAATCAACTACAAAGCGTGTAATTCCGATACTGCGTAATAGTCCGCTCAGCAGCTTGCCTGAGAACAGCACGCTCAATACCGCACCGACAGCCGATCCAAGAACCGAAACTATCAGAAATCTTACTGCAAACTGGAAACGCAGATGTTTAGAGGTAAAGCCTATCGCCTTATAAATTCCTATATCTGTCCGTTCCTGTATAAAGGCTTTCGAGCATACCATATGCGTCACGACAAACGCAAACATCACAGAGAAAACATATATTATCATCTGCATTGCGTTTATTGCAATATCATAGGTATCATCCAACAACTCACCGCTTACTTCTGCCTCAATGATATCGCCGAATTTTTCGTTAAGTGTGTCGGCAATTTTTGCATTAAGACTTTCATCGTCTCCGTTTTCTAAAGAATAACAGCCCCAAAGATTTGCGTCGTATCCTATCTTTTCAGAGGCGGCATATGACATTATAAAAGATCTGCCCGTATCGTTCATTAGTGGAACTGTTCCCGAAATAATATACTTTTCTTTTTCATCCATCCAGCCGATCGTAACTTCATCGCCTATCTTTAAATTAAATTCGTCAAGCAAGATAGGTGAAACAGCAATTTCATTGTCATAGATCGGAGATCTGCCTTTGAGAACAGGAGTAACTGATGGGTCTTTATAAGTGGTGCAATACATTTCTTCTCCGTCGAAGGAAAAATACGAAGCGTCAACATAGTATGCTTTTTTGATTTTAGAAAAGCGTTCTATCTCATTTTCTATCATTTTATAATCATTATCAGACAACTTTTCCTTTGGAGAAATATCGACCTCAGACACAATTGCGCCCATAGATTCCAACGCTAATTTTGAATTAAGTGCATTGGCAAGCTGCGTTATTGTCATCATAAAAAATATGAGTATTGCAACAATAACAAGAGTTCCTGCGTATCTTCGCTTGGCGGACGTAAACTGCCTTAAAGCAAGACTCGGTGATAAAAATTTCTTGCTTATCGGGACATTCATTCTGCTGTCAAAATAGATTTCTTTCTTTGCACCCGAAATCGCTCTTACGGGAGAAATTTTGTTTATCTTCATTGTGACAAAGAATATTGAAACAGCCGACAGCAAAAATAAAGTCGCAAGAATAAGTGCAATAATTCCGGCAGGTACGCTTGTAATTGCGGGAATTGCAGTGATAGTCACAAATATGTTTGAAGTCAGTTTTATAAGCGGAATGCTTAAAGATATACCCAGAACTGCACCTATCATCTCCGCAAGCAGATACTGATACAAAAACAGCATACGAATCTTATTTTTATTGAAGCCCTGTGCTTTAAGAACGCCGAAGGTCACATAATTCGTTTCGATTTCCACTGAAATGCTATGCCCTGTAACGATTACAACAATTACCAGCAAAAACATTACGAACACTATCAGAACGGAAGAAATTATTTCGGGGAAAAGTGTTGTATAATGTATTGACATATCATTTGTCAAAGAACATATAGACATATTGGTAACGCCTGTGTCGAGATTAAGCTGTCGGCGGAATTGTCCGTTGGTAAGGGTGCAGTCATCGGCTTTGTAAATTTCAAGAGTTTTACCTAAGCCGTGCTTATCCTCTGTTTCTGCTTCTGAAACAGAGGATGATATTTCCGAAAAATCCTCATCGCTTATACATAAGATTTTAAAGCCATTAACTGACGCACCCATCATTGGTTCGAGCAATATCCCCTTAACAATAAATTCATGCTCTCCGTCTAATGTTTCAAGAGTAATTTTTTCTCCCACTTTTCCATGAAGAACAGTCAGCAATCCCTGCGGTACATAGATACCGCCTTTTTGAAGTTCCGGAGTATTTTCCGCAATACCATACAAGTCTGACTTCAGAAGCCTGATGTTTTCATCGTATCTTGTAATAAAAATTGTATTGCTGGAATCTTCATTTCCCATTGTCGTTTTTTCAGTCAATATGGAATCTGCAATATCCACACGTTTAACCCTGTCATCGCTTTTTATTTTTTCAACCATATCGTCGGTAAGATTATGGGATAGATACATTACAAGCAAATCAGAAGTATCGCATATTTCATGAGCGTTATTGACCCCTTTGGAAGCGCTTTCCTTGATGCTTAAAATTGTTGTAACGCTCATTGTAATAATAAGCGTGAGCAGAATAACGCTTACAAACGAGCCTTTTTTACGTCGGATATTCGCCTTTATTAAAGTTAAGATCTCCATATCCGCACCTCACCATTCAAGGGAGGTAAGCCATGCGTTTACCTGCGTTTCCCGTGATTTCTCCTCGCCGGGATCATACGGTGGCAAGGAAAGCTCGCCGATGATCTTACCGTCCTCAATATAGAGAAGTCTTGTCGCACGCAATGCGGCTTTAATGTCATGAGTGACCATAAGAATGCTCTGCCCCGAACGGTTAAGCTCCGTGAGCAGATTCAGGACTTCGATAGTATTTTTTCGATTGAGAGCGCCTGTAGGCTCGTCCGCAAAAAGCAGCTTCGGACTGTTTATGACCGCCCTTGCAATGGCACATCTTTGCTGTTCGCCGCCCGAAACCTGCAACGGAAGATGAGTTTTGATGTGTGAAATACTCATCCGTTCAAGAAGCTTCTCCGCTCTTGCTTTTACATCTGCGGAGGATCTTTTCTTATTCAGATAGCCCGGCACAGCGATATTCTCAAACAGCGTGAGATTACTGACAAGGTGCATTTGCTGAAATATAAATCCAAAATCCGTGTATCTGAGTTTTGCAAGACCCTTTTCGTTCATAGCAACAAGATCTGTGCCGTTGTAAATTACCTGTCCTGCGGTGGCTCTGTCCATACCGCTCAATGCGTATAAAAGCGTTGATTTTCCGGAACCGGAGGCTCCCATGATAACAGTGAAATCCCCCTCGTAAAGCTCAAAATCAACGTGGGAAAGAATATGTATCTGTCCGCCGTTGTGGGCGAAGCTTTTGCAAAGTCCCTTTGCCGATAGAATAGCATTTTTCATAGATTTTCTCCTTTTCTCTTATGATAGCTCTATTTTATCAGAAAAGATATTAAGAAGTCCTTAAGAACTTCAAGAAGTTATCGGCAGACTGACAATTGCTTCCAATCCGTCCGAATGATTATGCAGAAGAACAGTTCCGTGCATCTGCTCAGCAATGTACTTCACGATATACAAGCCAAGACCAGAGCCTTGCTCGTTTCCGCAGTTTTTTCCGCGGTAGAATTTATCAAAAATAAAAGGCATATCCTCGTCTGGAATTCCGCTTCCGTAATCACGGAAATGAATTACAACGTTGCCGTCCGACTGCGTGACAGATACTTCGATATCGGACTTTGCGTACTTTCTCGCATTGTTTATAAGGTTTTCGGTAATCTGCACAAGTCTGTTTTTATCAGCGGAAACAGCCGCAGTAAAATTCGGATTCATAAAACGTACATCGTTCTGCTCCGCAGCAATTTCTCCCACGGCGTTTTCAATAAATCCGCAAAGCTCAAATCTGTCGGGATTTATTTTCAGCTTGTCCAGATCGGACAAGGAGTGCAGAAACAAATCGTTGGTAAGTCTTGAAACCACGTCGCACTTTTTCATTATGACAGAGAGATATTTTTCTCGTTTCTCGGGAGTGCTGTCCATGTTTGCTTCAAGTCCCTCTGCATAGGCTCTTATAGAGGAAATAGGAGTTTTGATGTCGTGAGAAAGCGTTGCAATGACCGTCTTGTTATTTTCGATAGCCTCACGCTCGCAGGCACGGGACTTTGTGATTTCACGCCGCATATTGTCAAATGCCCATGTAAACGCACCGAAATAATTGGATCGCTCATAATTCAGCGGAACTTCAAAATTTCCCTGCGCTATTTTATCGGCAAAGGCTTTCATCTTGTCGAACGGACGAAGAATTGCAAAATAAACATACCCGAAAATCGTAAATACAAACGCAAAAGAAATTCCGCACATTGCAATCGTGCGTTTGTCGCTGTGATATCCTGCGTCGGATTTACGCAGACTTTCCTGTAACTGTGCAGCTTTTTCAGCGGCTTCATCAGTTCGTCCGGAATTAATCAGTTGTTCTAATTCATTAGCAGCAACGATCTGCTCAGATTTTACGTCCTGGGGATTTACCATTCTGTCGGAAATCAGAAAGCAGGCAGTTATTGCAATAATCACCGCCGAAAATACCGCTGTTGCACCTAAAAGCTTGTTTTTCATTCTGACACCTCCAGCATATATCCCACCTTGAAAACGGTTTTGATAAATTTCGGCTTTGCCGGATCGTTCTCCAGCTTTTCCCTGAGCCAGCGGATATGAACCGTCAGAGTAGACGGCTCAACCATTGAAAATGCTCCCCATACCTCCGCAAGCAGCTTGTCCTTTGGTAATGCCATGTTTTTATGTTCACAGAGGTATGCAAGCAAATCGAATTCACGGAGAGATAGAGAAATAGGTACGTCATTTTTTTCGACCGTCCGAGCAGTTATATTCACCGACACATTGCCAAACGTCACGATTTTTTTTCCCTCGTTAAATCCGTATGTACGGCGGATAAGCGCATTGACTCTCGACAGCATCTCTTTCATAGAATAGGGTTTCGGAAGATAGTCATCACCGCCGATGTCAAAACCTGTGATACGGTCGGTTTCACTTGTGCGTGCGCTTGCAAAGATGACCGGAATAGTAGATATCCTACGAAGCACCTTGCACAGTTCAAAGCCTGTGGTATCAGGCAGATTAATGTCCAGCAAAATGAGATGATAGGTATTCTCTGAAAGCAGTTCAAACGCTCTTTTACTGTCTGCTGTGCAAGTCACGATGTAGCCGTAGCTTTCAAGCATTTCGGATATGATAAAGGACAAGTCCTCATCGTCATCTATTATTAGTATTTGTTTGGGCATTGTTTTAACTCCTTCTTTTCAAAGCTATCTATACAAAATCTGAAATTCACAAACTGTGATATAATCAAGAATAATAGAAGCAGCGGACTTAATAACTACATTTTCAGTATACAGCAGATACTGTAATTTGTCAAGATTGATCCATCTGAGCTTTCGTCGTGCCTTATAAACTGAATATCAAAAGAACGGGAAAAACGATTTGTGAAAGCAGTAGACGAAAATAATCTGAGTAAGTGGAAGCAGTCAGTGTTTAAGGACAAAGTGAAATAAGCAAAGAGGGCATGGTCAATTCAGAAATTTTTAACATAGCTGTACCTCCATAAAATTTATATGTAGCTATATTATAGCTCAAACTAATACCTGAGTCCAGTTCTACGGAGACATTGTAACTATTCTTGTGCAGGGCACAGCAATTTCAAAAGCCTGTCCAATTCAAGGCACACATATCAGCTTTAGGTTCTATCGTGAAATCTCCTGACAGCACCTTTTCATTTTTGCTCAATGCTTCAACTGCAAAACCTTACCTTGAAGAAACAGTAGCGGTTTCCAAAGCTGATTCGCAAGGCTCTTTATCTCCTCAATATCTTCCTTGTAGATATTGTGAGTTGTATTAACACGAGCGGCAATCTGGTTGATATTGTTGGTGATATTATTTGCAAGTTTACCAATTTCTCGAAGTTCGTTTCCGTCCATTTGAATGCTGTATCCCTCGAAAATCATTGCACGAACAAATCCGCTGAGTGTATCCATTCCGCTGTTTTCAAACTTACGCTTGATAGCGTCCATTTCTTCCTGACTCACTCTTACCTTGAGGTAGAGATTACGCTTACTTTCATTCTTCATTGTTGTTTTCCTCTCTTTTTCATTTTTTAGATTCGGGGTCTTAGGGGCAGAAGCCCTCTAACAAGCTATGTACTGTGTGGAAGTCGCTGTGCACGCCCACATCGTGCCGTGCTTGCTGGGAATGAGAACGCCCCTCTGGTGCGTTCGTTTATTCCGAGCCTGTCGGCTCGGTCATTTTTCCCGTTTTGCGAGAATCGGAGCTGTGCGACTTTCTCTTTTTCTGTACTCCCCATAATCACTATACTGGATAATTCTGATCTCGTCAATAGCAAATTTCAAATTTCTTTAAAACGCCAATAATCGATTCGTGAAAATGACGAAAGTCGCTTTTCTGCGAAACAGCGTGATTTAAGAACTTCTGACTCAAAAATTTTGCGGAACGGAAAATTGATATGTCCCGAAAAAGTTTGTGTGCATTGCGGCTTGTTTTTAATGGTATGGGTGCGCTATAATGGTAACATAGCATGACAGCATTGGTCAGGTGTGCTGACTTGCTTAGAACAAAACAAGAAAGGTTGTGATTTTTGAATGGGCATTTATAGAGAAAAGAAAGAACAGCTCATTGAGAAGATCGAGTTTTACAAAAAACGTATTGCTGATGATACTGCAAAGAAGAAAGCAGCGGAGGATAAACTGAAAGAAGTTTCCCGTCTTGCAATGGCTGAGGAATACAATTGCAAGCCCAGAGAGCTTGACGAGATCATTTCCGCTGAACATCAGCTTTTGCAGAAACTTAGATCGGGCGGTATGACCGATGCCGAGCTGCTTGAATTGGTCGGCGGTAAAAATGCGGAGGGTTATATTTCGTCCGACAAGAATAATGATGACAGCATGAACAGCGATAGTCATTATGCCGATGATGAGGACGATGGAATTTCGTTCTATGACAATTCTGACGGTGGCGAGGATTAAATATCTTAAAACACCAAAAACATAGCCGTGTAAATACTCAAATCGGCTATCGTGCTGATTCTGCACGACTGTAATTGGGGTAAGAAAAATAAAGCGATGCCCCAAACTCTAAAAGCATAGAGATAGAGAAGCTAAAGGAGAAAAATTCGCTATGAATAAAAACAGAACAATGCAGGAGATGGATGAGCAGTTTAAGGACTGTCCCGTCCGCACCAATACATATGAGGTTGACGGTGTAAAGCATACAGTTGTAAGTCACTTTGTCGGTAACAGAAATATTAACGATGTGATGTTTAATTACGCTTACAACAGGATTCTGAACGAGATGCTTCATCAAGTTCCTACCCCTGCAACAGCATAAAACTTTTTTCTCAAAAGCTATTGCTTTTTCCGATATGGCACGCTATAATAGACTCATATCGGAAAAGGCTGCTTTGGAAAGAAAGGAGTTATTATGTTACCAAAGCAGCCTGAATACAGCGTAGGCATTTATATGTGCCTATCAAAAGATGACGAGAGAAACGGCGAATCTCTCTCCATTGAAAATCAAAGAAATATTCTTGCAAATTATGTTCGTGAACAGGGCTGGACGATTTATGACGAGTATGTTGATGACGGGATTTCCGGCGTAACATTTGACAGACCGGGCGTTCAGAGAATGCTTGACGATGCAAAAATGGGGAAGATCAACCTTATCATTTGCAAGGATTTGAGCCGCTTCGGACGTAATTATATTCAAGTGGGTCAGTATGTAGATTATATATTTCCGTCATACAATATCCGCTTTATCGCCCTGAACGACAATGTTGACACCGCCAATTCACAAAGTTCGGGAATGGATATGCTTCCGATAATGAATGTTTTTAACGAATGGCACAGTGCAAATACTTCCAAAAAATTAAGGTCGGTATTTGATGCTAATGCAGGAATAGGCAGATACAAGTCAACCGTTCCGACTTACGGCTACCTCAAAGGCACGGACAAAAATAAAACGCCTGTTGTTGAACCGCAGGGAGCAGCAGTTGTTCGCCGTATTTTTGAAATGAGGGCAGCAGGAAATAATATCCGTACCATTGCCAACGCCCTGAATGATGAGCATATCCCTGTGCCCTCCGATCACTATTACAGTCTTATCGAAAAACCGAATCCTTATCACTGCCAGCATCTGTGGGATAACACATCGGTGGGATGTATTCTGAATAATCCTATGTATCTCGGGAAACTTGTTCAGCTCCGCACGACAACCGTAAGCTATAAAAATCAAAAGCGTATCGATAAGGACGAATCTGAATGGGCAGTGATAGAAAACAATCATGAGCCTATCATATCTTAGGAGCTGTGGAATAAGGTGCAGGAAGTAAACGCTTCTGTAGCTACAGGACGTCGCACCAAAAGCTATGAAATGCACGCTCTTTCAGGTTTGTGTTATTGTGCGGACTGCGGCAGTAAAATGAGACGTAACGGCGGTTGCAAGAGCAACAGCACTGTACCGGTCTTTATGTGTGGAACATATTCAAGATACGGAAAAGAATACTGCTCTACACACACGATCAGGCAGCCGCTTATTGAAAGCCTTGTCCTTGCGGATATTCAGAAGCAGATCGACTTGGTTATCAATGAGCCTGACATCAGAGAAAAACTTCTCACATACAAAAAAGGAGCAGCCGCCACTCAGAACAATGCCGCCAAAAAAAAGACTGTACGACATTGAGAAGCGTATCAACGAGCTTGACAGTCTTATTCAGAACGTGTATGAGGATAAGGTGGCAGGCAATATTCCCGAAAAGGTGTGTGTTGGACTTCTCGAAAAATATCAGGCGGAGAAAGACAAGTTGACTGAGGAATATGATGAACTTGAAAAAATCACCGATGCCGAAAATCAGGACGAGCGTGATGTGGACGAATATATCCGCCGTATGAAAAGCTATGCAGGTGCAGAGGAGCTTACTCGTGAAATGGCATTTCACCTTATTGAATATATTAAGGTCGATGCTCACCCCGGCAAACAAAAAGCACCAAGAACGACTGAGGTTTTTTACAAACTGATAGATAAGCTGCTGAAAGACAAACATAATGCCCTCGCATAAACGAGGGAATTTCAAAGAAGATTAAAACTTTCCATAAATTGTGTTGACATTCATGTATGAGTAATAGTGCTTGCCTTCAGATTGTTTCTTAATGAGGAAATCATAAACAGTATTGTCCTGTGGCTTAGTTTGCAGGAGTACCTGCATAATGATGAATAAAGTTCTTCGCAGAGCAGATGAACCTTTCTTAGTCATTGGATTTGATTTGGAGTTTTTCTGCCCTGAATCATTGTTTTCACTGTCGTAGCCGAAATAAGCAGTAATTGTTTTTCTGCTGTGAAAGCGTCTGGTATCTCCTATTTCAGCTATGAGCTGAGGGTCTACAGCTTTACCAACACCATATATTTCCATTACTGTGGTGTATTCAGGAAGCTGAGAAGCCACACGTTTCATTTCAGTCTGTATAGCATGGCAGTTTTCTACAGCTGAAGCAAGCATTTTGGCAGCCTGTACAACAGAAAAAACAGTAGCTTCATCAGATGAGACTCCACTTATGAACTCCTTTGCAAAAGCGTATATTTTCTCACAGGATGCCTCTGTGAAATAATATGAATGGTGCTCATATCATTTTTTGTATTTCCTTGCAAAATCCTTTATTGTAATCTTTGAAACCTTGTCACAATGTGGAAATTCAAGTACAAAATCGCTCCACTTTTCATGACCATCTGATTCTCGGGCTGGCGATGAAAACAACTTATTCACTCCGGGAAAAGTAAGAGCCTGTTCAGTATCTTTTCAAAGTGAGAAAAAAGTGGTATAATGGAATAAATAAAACCATGAAAGCCGTGAAATGATGAGAAAAGAATATCCAAGTGACATCAGCAGAAAGCAATTTGAAATAATAAAAGAAGATTTAAAAAGTGTACGTAAAACAACGCATCCGTCAACATATGGTTTATATGATATATTTTGTGCAGTACTCTATTTACTGAAAGAGGGATGTACATGGCGTGCAATACCACATGATTTCCCGAAATGGACAACGGTACAGTATCATTATGACATATGGGCAGAGGAAGATGAAAACGGAATCAGTCTTCTTGATAAAATACTGCATAAATTAATTGAAGTGGAACGTAAGGAAAACGGACGTGAAGACAAAACGACAATGATAATTGTCGATTCCAGAAGCGTCCAGAATACTGATACAGCCGAAATCAAAGGCTATGATGCAGGTAAAAAAAGTCAGGTATAAAGCTTCATATGGGAGTTGATGTTCTCGGATTGCCACATACAATTATGCTTACTGCCGCAAATGTGAACGACAGAAAGGGTGCAATTGATATGATTGATTATTATTGCAGAAATATGGATTATTTATCTGACATAAAGAAAGTTCTCGTTGACGGCGGCTACAGCGGTGAAAACTTTGCTGATGCTGTCAAGGAAATTTCAAATGCTGAAGTTGAAGTTGTCAAGCGAAATGAACTGCATAAATTTGTTGTTCTTCCAAAACGCTGGATTGTGGAACGTTCATTTGGCTGGCTTGATAAATGTCGTCGTCTCTGGAAGAATTGTGAACGTAAATTACAGAATTCTTTTCAAATGGTCACTTTAGCTTTTATTCGTATTATTCTTAAAAGATACTGAACAGGCTCTAAGAAGTAATTTCAATTGAATCCTTCTTATCCGTTTTAGGCTTCCTTAACGTGTTTCCACCGAGGTCACTGATGAGCATCGGATTGACTACGGAAACAAATATATCTTGTTTGTAGAGGTAACGGGCAATGGGTTCAAAATAGTTTCTTGTTGCCTCCATAACAACTCTCGTCTCATCCGGAAGTTTCTTAATTGCGTCAGCTAATAACTTCAAATCACTTCCTGTGTGAGCAACATCAAAAGGTGAAGCCACAACATCACCATAAGGGTGAAGTATAGCAACTGTACTTTTACCTTTGGAAACATCAATACCTACTGCGTTCATCATAATTTACCTTTTCTGATTTCATATTGTAATCGGGCAAACCATGCTTTACTCATTACTTATCCAATCTGTTTGGTGACACGAACGCACACAATGCATAAACCGAACGCTATAATGAAAGCATGGATGGCAGTCTTTCGTACGGGTGCTTTGTCCCAGTGAGGTGAACGTCAGTCCAATCACTGCTTTCAGTATAGCTTAAGTAACAAGTGCGTGTAAACCTTTAACGGCTTGTAAGGTGTTACCCGACTAATTATATTTTAACAGGGAGGTGATGAAAAATGTTTTGCGGAAAATGCGGAAACGAATTTCCCGACGGAGCGAAGTTCTGTGGTAATTGCGGTACATCTCAGAATTTACCGACTGCGGAGTCTTTACCTGAATCAGTTTCCGTGAATGTTCAGACAGGTGGGAATTTCAATAGTAATATTCAGAATATTCCTTCTCAGGAGAAAGAACTTAAAAACTGTGAAAAGAAGATTTTTCTTACATATTTAATAATAGATGTAGCTTTGATAATTTCTTGTGTAGTAGCTACGTTTGTAGTATATTTAATAGAGGACGCTGTTAAGGATAGTGAAAAATCAAAAGATACTTTTAAACCAGCACCGAATATTACAAGACCGATTATAGAGCCTGCTATTGAAATTTCGGATATGTCTTTTGAAGCGTATTACTATGATAGAATGGGCGGTACTTTGGAAACAGACCTTTCAGCAGAGTATGACGAATGGGAATATACAGGTTCTTTATATGTCGGATGTGAAGATGAACTGAGTTTGCTTGTATGGGGAATGCCAAATGAAGCAGCGGTAGTATATCCTAAGAATATCACTGTTACTTTTTTTGATGATACGGAAATAACATTTGAAAATAATTTGTATGTTCACAGTGATGATTTTTACGGCGGTGAACTGAAAGACAAAAAGTAAATAATATACTAAATGAAAGGAATATATAATTACGTTTTGTGAAAATGAACTTCCTGACGGTACAAAGTTCTGCGGTAAGTGCGGGTCGTCACAGAATGTGACAGAAATAACGGAAATTGTTCCCGAGATGAATGGGTCATCTGTTCAGGACAGAAAACCCGTTTATCGTAACAGCGAGGAATATCAGTCGGAGTTTGGGGCAACTCGGAAAAAGAAGAAACTGCCGTTGATTATCGGAATTGTTGCGGTTGTTATAAGTTCAGTGACTAAGTTTATGATAAAGAGCGGAACACTTCCTTATTTCGATGAAGATTTGACAATAGGAGAAGCGTTTGCAGGTTCTTTCCATAAGGAAAAGTGGGATTTTGATGAAGATGAGGACAGCAATGAACAGTATGTATATTTTGACGGATATTGTAATTCTGCTGACGGTGAAGAAATAGAAGTTGAAATAGGTTTCATATATGATTCTGAGGTACATGAAAAAGGTGAATTTGAAGTATGTGCCGTTGAGTTGTCAGACGAATACGGCAACACAGCAGATTTATATACACAGGAGGATATTGAGGGATTTTTCAATTATGTTTTCAAGGGTGAAGAATTTGAATGGCTGTGGGACGATTATGATTATTATGACTATGATTATGACGATTATTATGATTGGGAGTGACGGATATGATTTGTAAGAATTGCGGAAATGAATTGGATGACGGTGCTGTGTTCTGCTGTAACTGCGGAACAAAGTGTGAAGAAGAGAGAACACAATTATATACGAAAATGTTTCTGAAGGATAGTTTTGCAGAAAATGCGGAGCAGGATTAAAGGACGGTGCTTTATTCTGTAATCAGTGTGGTGCTTCTCTGAATGAAAGCGAAATATTTGAAGAAAAAATATATCAGTTTAAAAACATAACTGATTCAAACAGCATTACAGGACTTATCAAAGGAGGGAAAGTTATCTTTTCAATTACAAATGATATGCTTGTGATACAGGAAGAACAGAAGCATCAGAATAAAGTTATGGGTATACCTTATAATGAAATAAAATTCTTTGATATGAAAAATAAAATAATTATTGGTATGTTGATAGGTACTATTTTTTGTTTGTTGTTGTCATTTATAATTTTCTGGCAATCTGTAGGGTATGGCGTGTTTTTTGGGCATTGACTATTTTTCTGGTACTGATTACATTAGTGAAAGCGGTGTTTGTTATTGATGTTGCAGACGAACGTAAGTTTAAATTTAAGCTTAAAAGAATAAGCAAAAATAAACAGAAAGATAAAGTTAATTTTATCAGTAACCTAAACAATATGATTTCAAATACTCAAACTTTGCAGAATATTACAAAAAATCAAATTGCAATAAAAATTGGCTATACACAAGTTGACTGGAAATCTGTGGCTGGATAATTTTTAGGAAAATTTTTAGGATAAGGTGAAAGTATGATTTGTAAAAATTGCGGACGTGACAATGACGACAATGACCTGTTTTGTCGGAATTGCGGAAAAGAACTTGAAAAAAACAACAGACCGAAAATAAATCTTTCAAAGAACGGTGTGACAAAACCCGAAACAACAGAGACGTTTTTTTCTGATACACCGACAGACGAAAATATATCAAAAGTAAATATTTCATAAAATGGTATATTAAAGTCTGTAACGCATGATACAGCTACGGATAATACTACAACAACAAATAATACTGTTGTTGCAGACAGTAATTTGACAAGTAATATCATTTCAAAAGAAAATAAGCATTGCGGTCATAAACTTGACAAAACAAACAGATTTTGTGACAGGTGCGGAAAAAGTGTTGCGGAAGAACCTGCACAGCCCGAATATATCAGACCTGTTATACCTGATGAAATACCGTCACAGCCTGTAAAATCAAAAAAGAAAACTACTTTTATTGCAGTTGTTTCACTTATCGGACTGTTTGTAATATGTTTTATTGCTCATCTTGTATATGAAGAAGTTCAGATAAAAAAGGAATCAGACAGAATATTTTCAATGATGGAAAATTCCTCATATGATGAAAGCTCTGAGTCTGAGTCTGCAATAACAACCACGCAGACAACAGTGAAGTCCGAAAAAACTACCACCGCAACTACAGTAAAAGAAACTACTGCAAAATCGTCGGGCAAGACATATGATGTCACTTTTGAACCGGACGAACTTATTGACGAAACAGGTTTACAGCTTGGTGGTCATTAAGTGTTGCTGTTCTCAGTAACTTTACCTGCAACAACGGAAAGGCTACCGCCGAAGTTACAGCCGTTGAAACAGAATCTTTTGTTTATGACAATCTGGTAAGAATAAAGGTTACAGGGGCAGAAGTAGGAAAAGTTGTTATAGGCGGTACATATGGTATAGACATGGTAGACGACAAAACAGTTTCATATCCTGCGGAATCGGGTGTATTTCTGATTGAAAGAACAGTGGGGGATAATTCCTCAAGAAAGACGGCAGACACAAAAAAAGCTCCGTCAATTTCGGAAAGTATTACAAAACAGTCATCATCTATCGGTGACGGCTATGATATTTATATAAATGTGAGTGGTGAATATGATTATTATAGCTATAAATATTATGAAGCCGCTATGCCTGACGACGATTTGAGTTTAATAGACCTGTTCGAAAACCTTGACAAAGAAAAATAAAAGCAGTAAAATAGTCAAAGGTGATAAAAATGAAAAATGAAAAAAGAATCAAAAAATTAAAAGAAAACAGGGAGTGACTAATAGCGGAGTTAAAGAAAATCGACAAGAGCAAATGGGAGCTGCC
>CAMWGS010000020.1 GCA_947173865.1 uncultured Ruminococcus sp. | reverse complement strand
ATACTTTCCGTAAACAGCTTATAGAAAAGTCACCTGCAATGATTGGTACTGTTCCCATGTACGATGCTATCGGTTATCTTGAAAAAGACCTGCTTGAAATTACTGCTGAGGATTTTTTTAAAGTCGTAAAAGCCCATGCGGAAGAGGGCGTTGACTTCATGACAATTCATGCAGGAATAAACCGTCGTGCCGTAGAGGCTTTCAGACGTGACAAGCGTAAGATGAATATTGTTTCACGGGGTGGCTCACTTCTGTTTGCATGGATGATGATGACAGGCAACGAAAATCCGTTCTATGAATACTATGACGAAGTTCTTGACATTCTCCGTGAATATGACTGCACAATAAGTCTTGGTGACGCTCTTCGTCCTGGTTGTATTGACGATGCGACAGATGCAGGACAGATTTCTGAACTTATTGAACTTGGTGCTCTGACTGAACGTGCGTGGGCTAAAGATGTACAGGTTATGGTTGAAGGTCCCGGACACATGGCAATGAATGAAATTGCAGCAAACATGAAGATTCAGAAAAGAATCTGTCATAATGCACCCTTTTACGTTTTAGGGCCTCTTGTTACAGATATTGCCCCAGGTTATGATCACATAACTTCTGCCATAGGCGGTGCAATTGCAGCGGCAAGCGGTGCGGACTTCCTTTGTTATGTAACTCCTGCCGAACACCTCAGACTTCCCGACATAAATGACGTTAAAGAGGGGATTATTGCAAGCCGTATTGCCGCACACGCCGCAGACATCGCCAAAGGTATTCCGCACGCTACAGACCCCGACAACGCTATGGCTGAGGCACGCCATGCGGTTGACTGGGAAAAGATGTTTGATATTGCTATTGACGGCGACAAAGCCCGTGAGTATTTTGAAAGCATTCCGCCTACAGACCGTCATACCTGTTCAATGTGCGGAAAGATGTGTGCAGTCCGCACAACCAATATGATTCTCAACGGCGAAAAAGTTGAGTTCTGTTCAGAAAAGTAAGACAGTGTGTTATGGCAAAAGTTATTATGATATGCGGTAAAGTTTGCAGTGGGAAAAGTACGTATGCCGAAAAATTGCGTAAAAAGGAAAACGCTGTGTTACTTTCCGCAGACGAAATAATGCTGTCGATTTTCGGACAGAACACAGGTGAAAAGCATGATGAATATTCAGAAAAAATCAAAAGTTTTTTATTGAGTAAAACACCTGAATTTATTGATATCGGAACAAGTGTAATACTTGACTGGGGATTCTGGACAAGGCATGAGAGAAATTTTACAAGAGATTTTTTTCAATCCTGCAATATTAAGTGTGAGATACATTATATTGACATAAGCGACGAAATCCGGAAACGGTGTATTAACAAACGGAATAATATTACATCTGACGGAAAATACAATGTATATTTTGTTGATGACGGTCTTATGAAAAAATGTGATTCGGTTTTTGAAGTGCCTGATGAAAATGAAACTGATGTTTTGATAAGTGTATAAAGCAAAAAGCCTGAGAACTATAAAAAATTCTCAGGCTTATGTTTTTATATCATAATTGTTTCAAGTTTTTGGACATGGACAGAAATATCGTCGATACTTTCAAAATAATCAACGGATATACAAAAATACTCGTCTTTATCAAAATTAACACATTCCAAATCAACCCAGTATATATCGTTGTTTTCAAACAATTGAATTGTTCCCTCACTGTTTTCGGAAGAAAGTTCAATTTTATAATTGTGATAATACGTTTTAGCAGCTTTTTCATAAGATGTATTTGTAACTGTAATTTCGATATCCGACCATCTGTCTTTCTGCAATTTAAACCAGTTTTCAAATAAGCAGAATTTATCGTCCATTTATACACACCTTAAAGAAGTGTTATACCGTTTTCAGCACACTTTGCAATCATTTCGTCGCTCCATATTGATGACTGTACTTCACCGATATGAGCTTTTTCCAGCAGGAACATACAAAGTCTTGACTGTCCGATACCACCGCCGATTGTGAGCGGAAGTGTGCCGTCTGCAATCATCTTGTGGTAATCATACTTCATTCTGTCCTCTGCACCAGCTTCCGCAAGCTGTTTTTTAAGGGAAGTTTCATCAACACGGATACCCATTGAAGATATTTCAAGGGCATTGTCAAGAACGTCGTCCCAAACGAAAATATCGCCGTTGAGTGACCAGTCATCATAGTCGGGAGCTCTGCCGTCGTGTTTCTGACCACTTGCAAGAAGTCCGCCAATCTGCATTATGAAAACTGTCTTGTGTTCTTTGGTTATGAGACGTTCACGTTCCTTTGATGTTTTGTCGGGGAACATATCTTCAAGTTCCTGAGTTGTTATGAAGAAAACATCGTCACATACATTTCCTGCTATTACAGGGTAACGCAGACCGACTTTTCTTTTTACGTAAGCAACAGCCTTTACAACGCTTTTAACCGTTTCCTTGAGAAATTCAACGTTTCTCTGTTCACGTGTGATAACCTTTTCCCAGTCCCACTGGTCAACGAAAATTGAGTGGGTGTTGTCGGTATCGTCATCACGTCTTATAGCGTTCATGTCGGTGTAGATGCCTTCTCCTGCATTATAGCCGTAACGGTAGAGGGCCATTCTTTTCCACTTTGCGAGTGACTGGACAACTTCTGCTTCACTTCCGCCGATTTCCTTGATAGTGAAATCAACTTTTCTTTCAACGCCGTTGAGGTCGTCGTTGATACCACTGCCCTTTCTTACGATAAGCGGAGCTGAAACACGGTCAAGGGTCAGGGCAAAAGAAAGAGCCTGCTGAAAAACGTCCTTGATGTACTTGATGGCGTGCTGAGTTTCTCTGAGTGTGAGGGCGGATTTGTAGCCCTCAGGAATATACAGCGATTTTGACATAAAATACCATTCCTTTACTGTTTATTTAATCAGGGAACAGCGTCATTGATGCTCCCTGATGCTGTTATATTATTTTCGGGAATAAAGAAATATTCCTTTTATCTGATACTGCCGACTGTTCTCGGATAAAGAATAACATCACGGATATTTGACATACCTGTTGTATACATGATAAGTCTTTCAAAACCGAGACCGAAACCGCTATGAGGTACAGAGCCGAATTTTCTGAGGTCAAGATAATCTGAATACAAATCAAGATTCATGTTTCTTTCATTCATAGCAGCAACAAGTTTGTCGTAATCTGCCTCACGTTCACTTCCGCCGATGATTTCGCCGACACCGGGAACAAGCAGGTCAACAGCCGCAACGGTTTTTCCGTCGGGATTCTGTTTCATGTAGAAAGACTTGATTTCCTTTGGGTAGTCTGTAACGAAAACAGCCTTTTTGAAAACTTTTTCTGAAATATATCTTTCGTGTTCTGTCTGAAGGTCACATCCCCATTCAACAGGATAAACAAAGTTTTCACCTGATTCATGTAAAAGTCTGATAGCTTCTGTATAGGTCACTCTGCCGAAATCGTGGGAAATGAGTTCTTCAAGACGTGCAACAAGACCTTTTTCAAAGTGTGCGTCAAAGAATTTCATATCATCGGGACAGGTGTCAAGAAGTTCACGGATAACGGTTTTAAGCATATCTTCAGCAATTTCGATAACATCGGGGAGTTCGGCAAAAGCTATTTCAGGTTCGATGTGCAAGAATTCAGCAAGATGTTTTGGTGTGTTGCTGTTTTCTGCACGGAAACTTGGTCCGAACGTATAAATTTTACCCATAGCCATAGCAGATAATTCACCTTCAAGCTCTCCCGAAACTGAAAGTCATGCACGTCTGCCGAAAAAGTCGTTTGAGTAATATTCTTCTTCGTTCTTGTATTCATTTGAGTAACCGATAGTTGTTACGTTGAACATTTCTCCCGCACCCTCACAGTCACTGCCTGTAATAAGTGGGGTGTTTACATAGACATAGTTATTGCTCTGAAAGTATTTGTGTATTGCCTGTGCAAGTACTGAACGCACTCTCCATACGGCATTGAAAGTGTTTGTGCGTCCTCTGAGGTGAGGCATTGAACGGAGGTACTCCATTGAACAGCCTTTTTTCTGAAGCGGATAGTCTGACGGACAAGCTCCGAGAATTTCAATTCTTGACGGTACTGTATTTATTTCAACAGTGTTGTTTCTGCCATCAACAACAGTACCCGTTACTTTTACGGCAGTTCCCACACGTGGTTCTTTGTAATCAGAGTCAGCGGATTTTTCAACGACCACCTGAATATTTTTGAGGGAAGTTCCGTCGTTTACCTCAACGAATGCAACACTCTTTGAGTTTCTTGACGTACGAACCCAACCACATACAGTAATTTCCTTTCCTGTAAAATCGTGGTTGTTAAGAAGTACTTTGATGTCAGTATGTTTCATAAAAAAATCTTTCCTTTCGTCTTTAAAATAAAAAATCCGTCCTGCATAAAAACACAGGACGGGAATAAAAATTCTCGTGGTACCACCTGAATTACCGTCTTGAAAAGACAGTCACTCCTGACCGTTTAACGCACGGAAAACGTTTCACCTACTTGCTTTGAAGCTTTCAGGTCACTGCTCGGGAGTGTTATTCGCACGATTTCTGATATGCGGATTTCAGCATTTTCCGCACTCTCTGGGAACATCTTACCGTGTTACTTCTCTCCGTCAAGGCATTTACTTTAATTCATTCTAACATTTTTATTTCAATATGTCAATAGGAATTAAATTTAAAATTCTTTTAACTATAGTTTGCGTTATATTTCCGACAAAATTCAGTAGCTGTGCTTTTTATTGTATAGTCAAGTTTAAGCCAGCAGAAATTTTTAATATGTTCGGGAATATCTTTATAAAAAGCCTCTGCAATACCACCTGCAACACAAGCCATAGTATCTGCGTCACCACCGAGAGAAACCGCATTTCTGACTGCACTTTCATAGTTGTGAGAATCGAGAAATGCTACTATAGCAGGAGGAATACTATAATTTGTACTGCTGTCGAAAGAGTAATCGGGCTTTATATCTTCAATATTATAGTCAAGGTTGTATCGGAAATTTTTTGTCAAATATTCACGGATAGAATTTTTAGATTCTCCGTTGCGTGCCATAAATACAGACATTGCAACCGCTTGTGTTCCGTTAATAGCTTCTTTGCAGTTGTGGGTGTAGTAACAGCTTGCCTTAGCCTGTAATAAAACCTGTTCCTCCGAGTTGTACGCATAACCAATAGGCACGGCACGCATAGCTCCGCCGTTTCCGTAACTTTTCTGTACTCTCATTGAATTACGTTCTTCCGCCCATTTTATAAACATCTGTCCGTATCCTGCGTGGCGGAAATATGAATAATACTGCTTATACTGGACGGCATATTCATATGCACGTTTTTTAAGCTGTTTTTTTGTAATATTTTCTTCGTTGCCGAGAATTGCCCTGCATACAGCTATCGTCATAACACTGTCGTCTGTGAAAGTTGATTCTCTCTGTAACGGAAAATTATAGTCTTTCGTACAGTGAACTTCATAGTAAGAACCTATTATATCACCGTAAACTGCACCTAACATAAATATTCCTCTGCTTCCCTGAGCAGTTTTACGTCAACAAGTGCGTCAACAAGAGTACCGTTTTCTTTATATTCTTCGGAGAAAATCTTTCCGTCCGTTCTTATTTTGTTTATGAAAGACGTTTTGTCGTAAGGAATCAAAAGCTTCATACGTTTTGCGGTTTCGGGAAGATTTTTAATGATACATTCAAGAAGTCTGTCAAAACCCGTCTGCTGTTTCGCACTGATTAAAACGGTTGTATCGTTTTCAAAGACTGTATCAGTATATGCGGAAATATCGGCTTTGTTCATAACGTTTATCTGCGGAATACCGTCACAGCCCAATTCAGAAAGCAGACTGCGTGTAACTTCTGCCTGTTGTTCACGTTCAGTTGAAGAAATATCCTGAACGTTAAGAATTATATCCGCACAGGAAGCTTCTTCGAGCGTTGACTTGAAAGCTTCAACAAGATTGTGCGGAAGTCTGCGGATAAGTCCGACCGTGTCTATAAGCATGATACTTCTGCCGTCGGGGAGTTCTATTGAACGGGAAGTTATATCAAGCGTTGCGAAAAGCTTGTTTTCGGCAAGTACTCCCGCATCTGTAAGGGCATTCAAAAGCGTTGATTTTCCGACGTTCGTATATCCGACAATTGCACAGCAAAGTATACCGTCTTTTTTTCTGCGTGAACGTGAAAAATTACGGTGTTTTTTGAGTTCTTCGAGTTCATCTTCAAGGTATGAGATTCTTTTTCTTATGTGACGCTTATCTGTTTCAAGCTTTGTTTCCCCCGGACCTCTTGTGCCGATACCACCACCGAGTCTTGAAAGGGAAGTACCCATGCCCGTAAGACGTGGCAGACGGTATTTCTGTTGTGCAAGTTCAACTTGCAATTTACCTTCCTTGGTTCTTGCACGCTGTGCAAAAATGTCAAGAATAAGCGTTGTACGGTCAATTACACGGACATCAAGTATTTTTTCTATATTACGTACCTGAACGCCTGTAAGTTCATGGTCGAAAATAACAAGTTCAGCGTCAAGTATTTCAAGCTGTTCCTTTAATTCTTCGAGCCGTCCTGAACCCATGCAGGTAGCAGGGTCGTACGTCTGTTTTTTCTGAATGATTTCCCCGACAACCTCCGCATTTGCGGTCTGTGCGAGTTCAGCAAGTTCCTTTATTGAAACTTCTGCGTCAAATTCTCCTGTATCAACGCACGCAAGCACGGTTTTTACGGGAATATCATCTTTTTTATTTTCGTACATTCTTTCACCTCATTAATCTTCGGAAAGCTTTTTTATTTCCTCTGGAGTGAAAATATATTCTTTTCCACAGAAATGACAGCTTACAGAAGTTTCTTTTCCCTCATCGGCAATTGAAGAAAGTTCCTGTTTTCCGAGACTTACAAGCACACGCTCCGTGCGTTCACGGCTACAGTCGCATTTATAGACAGGTTCTGATTCGTCAAGCGGGTCGGGGTCAAGACCGTCAAGAAGCATACCTGCGATTTCTTCGGGAGTTACACCGTCCGCAAGCATTGCTGAAACAGGACGTATTTTCGCAATGTTCTTTTCAATAATGTCAATACATTTTTCGTCTGCAAAGGGGAGAAGCTGTACAAGAAATCCTCCTGCCGACTTTACCGACAAATCGGGGCTTACAAGTACTCCTAAACTGCATACTGTCGGAATCTGTTCGCTTGTGGCATAGTAGCTTGCAATATCTTCTGCAATTTCTCCCGAAACAAGCGGAACTACTCCCACATACGGCTCTTTGAGTCCCAAATCCTTGACAACCGAAAGAGTACCGTTATGACCGACCGCACTGCCGACATCAAGCTTTCCTTGTGCGTTGAGCGGAATTTCAACAACAGGATTATTCACACAGCTTTTAACGTTTCCCATGCTGTCCGATACGGCTACAAGCTGACCCGTCGGACCGTCTGCGTCAACACGGAGTGTTATACTGTCGTCTTTACCTTTGAGCATATAGCCCATAAGTGAAGCACCTATTGTAAGTCTGCCGAGACCTGCCGTAACAACAGCGGAGGTCTTATGAATTTTTTCTATTTCGGAAACAATGTCCTTAGCGTCAAGTACTGCTGCAAATGCCGAGCCGTCGGCAGAAATTGCCCTGTATAATTTACCCATTTCAAATTCCTTCTTTCATAAGTTTGCATCTTGCTGTGTATATTATTCTCTGTGAGGTTTCCGACGGGGATTCAAAAGTATCGTCTCCGTACTTTCCTATAATTTCAAAATTTGTTTCGGCAAGAAGTTTTTCTATAGTTTCCTCACTGTAAGCCTTTTCTGAAAAACAGTCTGAACTTCTTGAATAAAGACCGTTTTCCTCAAGTTCAAAAAATTCAAGGTTCATACGGATTTCGTCGGTATCTTTGTTAAGTGAATTTTCCCATATACAGTATACATTGTCTGTTTCGTAGGTAAAAGTATTGTCTGCGAGGATTTTTCTGTGTTTGTAGAGAGTATTGACATCAAATATAAAAAGTCCGTTGTACTCTAAAAACAGCGATACTTTTTCAAAAACTTTTCTTACGTCGTCAATGCATGAAAGATGATTGATGCTGTCCAAAGCACAAACAGTAATGTCGATTGTACCGAACATATCTATATTCCGCATATCCTGACAAAGATACTGAATATTCAGACCACTGTCAAATTTCTTTTCTATGGCAATGCCGAGCATTTCCTGAGAGTTGTCCACACCGATAACATCATATCCGAGTTTTGCCATTTTCTCCGAGATACTGCCCGTACCGCAGGCAAGGTCAAGCAGGATATTATTATCAGTTGACTTGAATTTCCTGATTATTTCATGAAAATATTCCGCACGTTTTCTGTAGTCGATATTTGCGGTAAGTTCATCATAATACCGTGCAAAAACACTGTAACCGCTCATTAAAATCACCTTTCTGTTAATATTTCTTCTTTACCTGATATAATGCCGTATTCATTAAATACTGTACGTTCACGCCTGAAAAGTTCGTCTGCTGAGTTGAAATAGTCGGTATAACGTTCACCGTCGTCGGTGTTGTAGGTGACTTCACGCTGATACTGTACAAGTTTATCGTTTTTCCATTCGTAAAGTATAGTTTCGGCGTTGCATTTCAAATCGCTTGTGTGATATTTCAGATAGTTTCCGTCAACTTTCAACGGCAGGGATATTTTATTGAGTTCGTCCCATTTGTCGAATTTGTCCGTGTCGGGATTATAACGGTAGTATATGCCTTTTTCTTTGTCATAATCAGGAATGTACAAGTCATTGTATCCGTCAAAATCAAAGTCCACATCATCAACAGATATTTTCCTGCAATTATAATCACGCCTGAATATAACTCCGTCCATATTTATATAGTCACTGGAGTAAAGATTATAATGTGCTTCACGATGGTGCGGTACAAGTTTACCATCCTGCCACTCACGGACAAGTATTTCATATTTATAGTCCGTACCATCTTTATCAATCATACTTCTTAAATAGTTTTCGTCGTCACGTTCCATGAAAAAAATATCACCGGTTTTGTTGAGTTCGTCCCATATGTCAAAGCGTTCGGTATCGGGATTAAAACGATAATATGTGCCTTTGTCGGCAGTTTCGGGGATAAACAAATCTTCATATCCGTCATAATCGAAATCGGAAGTATCAAGATATTTTTCAGGCGGAGTGTGTCTCTCTGAAGAAAGTGACCGATTGTAAATGGTGTTGTTTTCAAATGACTGAATAATTTTTCCGTCACGCATAGCATTTACTGAATTTTCAGTCACTTCAAAATATATTACTTCGTCACGTCCGAGAGTCGTATATTTAGCGTTGTTTTTTGAATTTATATAGGTACGTTCCACAAGAATTTTACTGCCGTCGGGCTGATATTCATAAATGTCATTTATATAGCCATTTTTTGAATAGTGGTAGTCAATAAGTGCAGCAGGTTCAAGGGAATCGCTGTTCCATTGATATTTTTTGCTGATTTCTCCGTATTCCAAATATGAAGTAGTGGTCAATGTGTTATCGGAGTTTACTGTAAATTTGTAACTGATTTTATTAAGTTCGTCCCATTCGTCAAAATGTTCGGTATCGGGATTATAGTGATAATATGTACCTGATATGCCGGAGCGTTCCGACGGAATAAAAATATCAGTATAGCCGTCAAAATCGAAGTCTTCGGCAGATATATACTCTCTTATCGGGCTGTAGTCAAGTTCTATTGTCTGGACTACTTTTTTATTCAGTTTCAGGTCAACTTTATTTTCAGTGACCGAGTATACAAGAAAATTCTTCTTATTTTCTGTAGTTGTTTCGGTAGTGGATTCAACAATGGTTGTTTCAGCAGTAGTTTCGGTAATAGATTCAACGGTTGTTGTTTCCTGAATTTGTGTGTTGTTCTGCGACGCACAGCCACAAAGAAAAATTAAAGCAAACAAAAAAATATATTTTTTCATATCGTTTCCTTAAAACAAAGGGCGGAAAATTTCCGCCCGATATAATTATTTATTGTCCTTGTTCTTACAGCACTTCTTGTACTTCTTACCGCTTCCGCACGGGCACGGGTCATTGTCGCCGACTTTATTGCTTTTTGCACTTTCAGAAAAACTTCCGTCACCTGAGCCTGCATTGGGAGCGTCAGGCTTTGCAACCTGTTCACGCTGAGGGGGAGTATTTTTCTGGAGCTTTACCGTAAGAAGCATACGGATAGTATCTTCACGGATAGATTCAACCATAGCATCGAACATTTCAAAACCTTCGTATCTGTACTCAATAACAGGGTTTTTCTGTCCGTATGAACGTAGACCGATACCCTTTTTAAGTTCTTCCATATCGTCAATGTGTGCCATCCACTTTGTATCAACAACTTTAAGAAGAATGACACGCTCAAGCTCACGCATTACTTCCGCACCGTACTGTGCTTCCTTAGCCTGATAAATTTCTCCTGCCTTTTCGTTAAGGGCATTTATAATGTCCTCTTTGGTGACGGACGCAAGTTCATCGTCCTCAAATGTCAAATCTTCAGGACCGATAAGCCAGCCGAGGAAATGCTCTTTAAGACCGATAATATTCCAGTCGTCCTTTACATCATCGTCAACAAGATAGTTGTTGACTGTTGACGAGATAAGTTCTTCCATCATCTTAAGAATACTTTCATGTAAATCTTCACCGTCGAGAACCTGTGAACGCTGTTTGTAGATAATTTCACGTTGTGTATTCATAACGTCGTCATAGTTGAGAACGTTCTTTCTGATACTGAAATTGTGTCCCTCGACTTTTTTCTGTGAGGATTCAATAATTTTTGTAAGCATCTTGCTTTCAATCGGCATTGTTTCTTCAACATTAAGTGTTTTCATCATGTTTTCGAGACGGTCACCTGCAAATATACGCATAAGGTCATCTTCAACAGAAAGGAAGAAACAGCTTTCACCCGGGTCACCCTGACGACCTGAACGACCTCTTAACTGGTTGTCAATACGGCGTGATTCGTGTCTTTCCGTACCGAGAATATAAAGACCGCCTGCTTCTCTTACCGCAACAGCTTTTTCCTTTACTTCCTTGTTGTACTTGTCATAAAGTTCCTGATAGAGTTTTCTTGCCTTTATAATTTCTTCGTCGTCGGTATCGGCAAAACCAATAGCGGCTGTGATAAGTTCTTCAGGCATTTCACGCTTTCTGAGTTCAGCTCTTGCGAGGAATTCAGCGTTACCGCCAAGCATGATATCAGTACCACGTCCTGCCATGTTAGTTGCGATTGTAACAGCACCGTATTTACCTGCCTGTGCAACAATTTCAGCTTCTTTTGCGTGCTGTTTTGCGTTAAGTACATTGTGCTTTACGCCTTTTCTCTTGAGCATGGCGGAAAGAAGTTCTGATTTTTCGATTGAAACAGTACCGACAAGTATAGGCTGTCCCTTGTCGTGACATTTAATAATCTGTTCAATTATAGCGGCATACTTGCCTTTTTCGGAACTGTAAATCTGGTCATTCTGGTCAATACGGATAACAGGCTTGTTTGTCGGGATAGAGATAACGTCAAGTTTGTAAATTTCCTTGAATTCGTCTTCTTCCGTCATGGCAGTACCAGTCATACCTGAAAGCTTGTTGTAAAGACGGAAGAAATTCTGGAAAGTGATAGTAGCAAGTGTTTTGGATTCACTCTTTACCTTAACGCCTTCTTTTGCTTCAATAGCTTGATGCAGACCGTCGTTGAAACGTCTGCCTTCCATCATACGACCTGTAAATTCGTCAACAATAACGATTTCACCGTCTTTTACAACATAGTCAATGTCATTTCTCATAACACCGTTAGCCTTGATAGCCTGATTTATATGGTGAAGGAGAGTTATGTTGTCAGCGTCCATGAGGTTGTCAAGATTGAAAACCTGTTCAGCCTTTTTGATACCACGCTGAGTAATAGTAGCAGTTTTGGCTTTTTCGTCAACGATATAGTCAGCAGTTTCATTGAGTGAGTCCATATCTTCCTTGCTGTCCATTTCAACGACAGTTGTTGAAGTAAGAGTTTTTGCAAAACGGTCAACTATAGAATAAAGTTCGGTTGACTTGTCGCCCTTACCTGAAATAATAAGCGGAGTACGTGCTTCGTCGATAAGAATTGAGTCAACTTCATCGACAATTGCAAAGTTAGGCTCACGCTGAACACGTTCTTCCTTATGGGTAACCATGTTGTCACGGAGATAGTCGAAACCGAGTTCGTTGTTTGTACCATAAGTAACATCGCACTTATAGGCGGCACGTCTCTGGGAATTGTTGAGACCGTGAAGAATACAGCCTACAGTAAGACCGAGCCAGCGGAGAACCTTTCCCATTTCCTCAGCCTGAGTTTTTGCAAGATAGTCGTTTACGGTAACTACATGAACGCCGAGACCCGAAAGTGCATTAAGATATGCGGCAACGCAGGCAACGAGAGTTTTACCTTCACCTGTTCTCATTTCGGCAATTCGTCCCTGATGAAGAACTATTGCACCGATAATCTGAACGGGGTACGGTTTCTTTTCGAGTACACGCCATGCTGCTTCACGTACTGTTGCAAGAGCCTCGGGAAGTACGTCGTCAAGAGTTTCGCCTGATTCAAGCCTGTCCCTGAATTCCTGCGTTTTGCTTTTTAGTTCAGTGTCTGAAAGTTTCTGATATTCCTCGTCGAGTGCGAGGACTTTATTTTTAATAGGTTCGATACGCTTCAACTCTCTGTTTGAATAAGCGTTCGCACCGAAGATATTTTTGAATAAACCCATTTACTTACCGCCTTTACGAATTTTTAAGCCTGTATAAATACATATATTATATTTTACATCAAACACAGCAGTTTGTCAATACCTGAATTACAACTAATATAACATGATTCGGGAATATAATTAAAAGAAGAAAATATGTTCGTTCCTCTTTATTATTGTACTGTATTGTGATATAATAGAAACATGATATTTTTAGTTTGTGTATTGAAAGGAATTTTATATGAATCATTTCAGACTTCATTCCAAATATGCACCCGCAGGTGACCAGCCGCAAGCAATTGACAAGCTTGTAAAGGGTATTGAATTGGGAACAAAAGAACAGATTTTGCTGGGGGTTACGGGTTCGGGAAAGACTTTCACAATGGCTAACGTTATAGCCCGTGTAAACAAACCAACCCTTGTACTTGCCCACAATAAAATACTTGCCGCACAGTTATGTTCTGAATTCAGGGAATTTTTTCCCGAAAATGCGGTAGAATATTTTGTGTCGTACTATGACTATTATCAACCTGAAGCATATGTGCCTAGTACAGACAGCTATATTGAAAAGGATTCATCAATAAATGACGAGATAGACAAGCTTCGTCATTCTGCTACCACTGCACTTGCGGAACGTCGTGACGTGATTATAGTTGCGAGTGTTTCGTGCATATATTCTTTGGGAAGTCCCGAAGAATATCGCTCTATGGTAGTATCAATAAGACAGGGAACAGAAAAACCACGTGACCAGTTAATCAGTGAACTTGTCAAAATCCGTTATGAAAGAAACGACATAGCATTTGAAAGAAATAAATTCCGTGTTCGTGGCGACGTTGTTGAGATTTTTCCTGCACGTTCAAGTGATACTGCTATTCGTGTGGAGTATTTCGGTGATGAAATAGACCGTATTTCAGAGATAAACGCCGTTACAGGAGAAGTAAAGGCTGTAGTTTCGCACGTGGCTATTTTTCCTGCATCTCATTATGTTGTCGGTGATGAAAAAATTGAATCTGCCCTTGAGGAAATAGACCATGAACTTGCTGAACGTATAGATTACTTCACGGAAAACAACAAGCTTATAGAGGCACAGAGAATTGAACAGCGTACACATTATGACATGGAAATGTTACGTGAAGTGGGATATTGCAGCGGAGTTGAAAACTATTCCCGTGTTTTGTCGGGACGACCCGTCGGAAGTACTCCTCAGACTCTGCTTGACCATTTTCCAGAAGATTTTCTGCTTATTGTTGATGAAAGTCATGTAACTTTACCGCAGGTAAGGGCAATGTACGCAGGTGACAGGGCAAGAAAAACAACGCTTGTTGACTATGGTTTCCGTCTGCCGAGTGCGTTCGACAACAGACCTCTTAATTTTGACGAGTTCAACGCACATATAAATCAGGCTGTGTATGTAAGTGCGACACCCGGAAAAATTGAGCGTGAAAAGACTGATATTATAGTTGAGCAGGTTATAAGACCGACCGGTCTTGTTGACCCTGAAATAATTGTAAAGTCCACTGTAGGACAGATTGACGACCTTTTTTCTGAAATAAATATTCGTGCCGAAAAAAATGAACGTGTTCTTATTACTACACTCACCAAAAAAATGGCTGAGGATTTGACAGACTATTATGAATGTATGGGAGTTAAAGTCCGCTATATGCACCACGATATCGACACTATTGAACGTATGGAAATTATAAGGGACTTGAGAAACGGTGTTTTTGATGTGCTTGTGGGAATAAATCTTCTGCGTGAGGGTCTTGACATACCTGAAGTAAGTCTTGTTGCGGTTCTGGACGCTGACAAGGAAGGATTTTTGAGAAGTGAAACATCACTTATTCAGACAATAGGACGTGCCGCCCGAAACAGTCACGGAAAGGTCATAATGTATGCCGATACGGTTACGGGTTCAATGGAGCGTGCAATTATTGAAACGGAACGCCGTCGCAGTCTGCAAATTGCCTATAATGAGGAACATGGAATTATTCCCGAAACTATTATAAAAGAGGTTCATGACGTACTTGAAATCACTTCAAAGAATAAAGTTGAAGAAAAATCTTCCAAGAAGAAACTTTCCGCAAAGGACAGGAAAGAACTCATTGAAAAACTTACTGTTGAGATGAAGAATGCCGCAAAGATGCTGGAGTTTGAACACGCTGCATATCTGCGTGACAAAATAAAGGAACTGAAAGGAGAAAAATAATATGAAATATTCAAGAGAAATTATTGAAGAAACTTTTCGCAGGCAAGAAAAAATGAAGTATGTTTTTTTCTGGGGACATACTCCGTCGGCTGACGGCTCTGTAACAAAAAGCTGTTTCAGTCAGTGGTATAACTGTAGGTTTACGGTTGACGGCACGGAGTATCATACGGCTGAACAGTATATGATGTCACAGAAAGCACTTCTGTTTGGTGACAAAGAAATAAACGCCGAAATCATGAAAGCTGTTCACCCTAAGCAGTATAAGGAACTTGGGCACAGGATATCGGGATTTGACGAAAAAACGTGGAACGAAAACAAGACCGATATTGTAATAAGAGGGAATTTTGCCAAATTCTCACAGAATCCCGAATTGAAATCTTTTCTTCTCGGTACAAATAAGCGTGTACTTGTTGAGGCAAGTCCCTGTGATAAAATATGGGGAATAGGTATGTCAGCTGACGACCCGAAAGTTATGAATCCGTTACAGTGGCATGGTGAGATTCTGCT
>CAMWGS010000019.1 GCA_947173865.1 uncultured Ruminococcus sp. | reverse complement strand
TACAAATTCCGACGATTCTGTAATAAATGCTTTCAGCGGTTGACATTTCACAAAAATACTGATAAAATAGATTAGATGAATCTTAATTTTAATAAAGGAGGAGCTGCTTTGGGAGAACGTAAAATATGTTACAAGTGCATGGCAAGATACGACAGAGGATTAAATATATGTCCGTCATGCGGATATGCCGAAAATACCCCGTCAAATCCCATGTATATATCTCCGGGAACAATACTCCATGACAGATATCTTGTCGGTGTTATGCTTGAATACAACGGCGAGGGGGCTACTTATATAGCCCACGATACCTCAACTGAATGTACTGTTCTTATAAGGGAATATATGCCTGTAAACCTGTGTACACGTATCAAAAACCAGCCTGACATAAGTGTGAGCTATGAAAATCTTGCAAAATACAAGGCGTTTATGGCTGAATATACGGAACTGAACAAATCTCTTGCACGTCTCAGAAACAATTCAAATATAAACCCCGTTCTTGATATGTTTGCGGAAAACAATACAACATACACTGTTTTTGAACATATCGACGGAGTTAAAATGCTTGACTACTTAAAGGATAATGCAGGCGAACTCAGCTGGGAACAGATTTCAAAACTCTTTCCCCCGATGTTCACAACCCTCGGTATTCTTCACAATGCAGGAATTATACACCGTGCAATAAGTCCAGATACAGTATACATAACAAACAAAGGTGAACTGAAACTCACGGGCTTCTGTATTTCTGCCGTAAGAACTGCGGACGCAGGTCTTGAATATGAACTTTTCAAAGGTTATGCCGCTCCTGAACAATATTCCTCGAGCAGTAACAGCCGTCAGGGTTCATGGACTGACGTTTACAGTGTCTGTGCCTTGATGTACAGGTCTTTGACGGGTTGTATGCCTGTTGACTCAATGAGCCGTCTCAAATCAGATGAACTTTGCGAACCGAGAATGTTGAGTGCAAAAATTCCGAGAAATGTTTCAAAGGTCATTATGGACGGAATGACCCTCTCAGGCTGTGACCGTATACAGACTATAACGGAACTTGTTACACGTCTTTTTGAACAGCCTGTAGCGAAAACCATTCAGAATACAGCACCAAGACGCAGAGTAAGTCAGGAAACAAACAACATCCAAAATAACACTTATCATGAAAACATTCCTGTAAACAACGATTACAATGACAGAAATTATCCCCCTCCGCATGATGATTATTACGGAGAATATGAACCTGACAACGAAAATCACGGAAATGATTACAAGTATGAAACAGTTGACAGGCTGAAAGTGCCTGTAATTATCGGTATACTGCTTGTTGCAATACTTATGATAATAGCGGTTTTCATAATAAACATGATTACCAATACAAAACAAAGCCGTGAAAGCAATACAAACAGACACAATAATTCGACTTCTGCTTCTGATAACGTCGTTTCAGGCGATTCGCCCGAACAGGAAGAAACAGAAACGCTTGATACAATTATGCCCGACCTTATAGGAAAATTCTATGAACTCACAGAAGAAAAGTACAAGGACTATTTCACCCTTGAAGCTGAATATGAATACAACGACGACTATGAACCCGATATGATTTTCTGGCAGAATATCGAACCAGGTGAACAGCTTGTAGGTGGTCGTGCAACTATCAAGGTAAAAGTAAGCAAGGGAAAAGAAGAAGCTGAAATTCCCGAATATAAAGACCTCACTATAAAGGAATACGAAGTAAAGCTTAAAGAAGCAGGTATTTTGAATTATTCCATACTCGCAACAAAAAGTACAAACGTAAAACCCGACGTTGTAATAGGACTTCAGGTTGAAGGAAAAGACGTAAAGCCCGGGGATATTTTCAGCAACAAGGAAGGTAAAAAACTTATTGTATATTACTATTCCGAAAACGTCACAACAGATAACAGCAACCTTTTTATCAGTAACGGAAACGGTTCTGAACCTGAGGAAGAAGAAACAACTTCCGAAAGAGAACAGACAACAACAAAATATACATCACCTTCCACAACAGCACCTGTATATACAGAACCTCCTACAACAGAGCCTTATACCAATCCTCCCGAAACACAACCACCCGTTACAAGTCCTCCTGAAACCCAGCCACCCGTTACAACCCCTCCCGAAACACAACCGCCTGTTGTCGAACCTGACCCGCCGCCTGTTGATATAAGCGGAGGCGACGACACTGGAGTTATATAAACAAATAAAAGACTTCTGTATTGATATGCAGAAGTCTTTTTTTATTATTCACTGTATCTTGTTTCAAGCCATTTTATAAGCTCGTCAAAACCCGCCTGAGTTTTATCAAAATCCTGTTCATGTTCTATTACGGCTTTCATTGAACAGAGTTTCCCGTGCCATGTAAGACATTTTATTTTTTCACCGTTTACAATCTTGTACGAAAAATCGCCCTTGCTTCCTGAGTAGTCATTTCCGCTTTCAAAATAATAGAATTTAGGTATATCAAAAATTTCCGATACGCTTGTTTTTGAAGACATATTCACACCTGCCTCTCAAAAAAATCAACAGCTTTGTCAAGACTTTCATAAACACCGCTTAAAAGTGGTTTTATTTCGTCGTCGGGCTGTGTAAGGTCAGGTATCATTATAACCCGACAGCCTGCCGAATATGCCGATTTAATGCCGTTAGGGGAATCTTCAAAAGCAACACATTCTTTCGGAAGAAGTCCGAGTTTTTCGGAGGCAGTAATATAAATATCGGGTTCGGGTTTACCGTTCGTTACCATATTACCACATATAACAGCATCAAAATATTTATATGCGTCAATTTTTTTCAGATAACATTCAGCACGTTCACAGTCGGTTGCTGTTGCAACGGCTATAAGATAATTATTACTTCTGAGATAGTCAAGCATTTCAAAAAGTCCTTTTTTCACCTCAAAACCGTATTTGTCTATATAGTCGTTCATAAGTGAAATACGTCTGCTCCTGACTTCATTGAACGGAAATTCCTCACCGAAAATTCCTTTAAGCAACGGAACGGAATATTTTCTTGAAAGACTGCGTATACCGAAAACATTTTCGTCGGTCATATCATAACCGTACTCCTTTGCCGATTCTTTCCAGAAACGTACAAGCAGTTTTTCAGTGTCAATCATAAGACCGTCCATATCAAAAACTGCACCTTTAATCTTTTTATTCATTTTTATATCCCTTAAAAACCGCATGGACGGACACAGTCCGCCCACACATAAATTTTTATTACCAGTTAATCATCCATTTGTACATACCCTCATACTGTCTTGCGGAACTGTTCCACGAATAATCGGTAGTCATGCCTCTGTATACCATATTATCCCACTGGTCACGGTGGTTGAAGTAAATGTGCTTTGAATAATTGATAACACCAAGCATTTCGTCACCGTTATAGTTTGCAAATGAAAAGCCTGTACCTGTTCCGTCAAATTCGTTGTAAGGTGCTACTGTATCTTTAAGACCGCCTGTTTCTCTTACAATCGGAACTGTACCGTATCTGAGAGAGATAAGCTGAGTAAGTCCGCAGGGTTCAAAGAGCGACGGCATAAGCATAGCGTCGGCAGCAGCATAAAGTTTATGTGCGAGTGGGTCGGAATAGAGAATATTAGCGGAAACTCTTTCAGGATATTTCCACTGGTAGTGCCTGAACATATTTTCATACTTCTGGTCACCTGTACCGATTACGACAAACTGTGTATTTGCATCGCAGATTCTCTCCATCGCATAGCTTACGAGGTCAAGACCTTTCTGGTCGGTAAGGCGTGAAATAATAGCTATCATGTACTTGTTTTCATCAACAGGAAGTCCAAGTTCTTTCTGAAGTGCTGTTTTGTTCTGAGCCTTTTTCTTCTTGAAATTCTTTGCATGATATTCCTTGTAAATGTGCTTGTCGTTGTTCGGGTCAAAAACGTTATAGTCAATACCATTTACAATACCTCTGAGAGAAGCAGACCTTGCCCTGAGAAGTCCGTCAAGCTGTTCGCCATAGAAAGGATACTTTATTTCTTCCGCATATGTTTCACTTACGGTTGTTATATAGTCCGCATAGACAAGACCACCCTTTAACATATTAGCATCCTTTTTGAATTCAAGCTTGTCGGGAGTGAACATATAGTCGGGAAGTGCCGTATTATACTTGAAAGTATCAATATTCCATACACCCTGAAATTTAAGGTTATGGATAGTCATAATTGTCTTTGTTGAACTGTAGAAAGGATTGGTTGCAAAGGTTGAATGCATGAAAACAGGAATCAGTGAAGCCTGCCAGTCGTGACAATGAATTATGTCGGGACGGAATCCGATTACGGGCAGAATGGCGAGTACAGCTTTACAGAAGAAAGTAAATCTTTCAATATCCCACTTCAAATCAGCCGAATAAGGTGCATCGCACTTGAAATAGTATTCATTGTCAACAAAATAGAATTTTATTCCGTTATATTCATACTCCATAATTCCGACGTGTACATTATCTTTTCTCATTCCGTAGTCCATGTAGAAATGCTGTACATACTTGAAATTGTCCCTGAACTTAGCAGGAATACAGGTATAGTAAGGCATAATTACCCTTACATCAAAATCATTCTTGTTAAGATACTTTGGAAGTGCACCTACAACGTCAGCAAGACCACCCGTCTTGATAAACGGCACACATTCAGAGGCAGCAAATAAAATATTGTTCATGCCATTAGCTCCTTGCTCTATAAATTACTGCATCGTGCAGTTTAGGATATTTATATTATACACCAAAAACTTACATAAGTCAATACCGGAAAATGTTAAATCTAACAAAAAATAAGAGGATGGATTAAAAACAATACTAATATAGAAATAATGCCCGAAAGTAGTTTTTCAACTACTTTCGGACTTATTTTAATTATTTGTTTATTCACATAAATCAGAATTTGTAATGTATTTTAGTGAGATGAAATATTCTGTGCTTTATTTATTGTCATATTACATCTTCCCCATGATTCATCTTTAAAAATAAATGCATCGATATCTGTCTTTCTTATTATAAATCCAACATTTTCATAACACTTTTGTGCCATTGTGTTTTCTGAAAAAACATTAAGCTGAACGGATTCTGCCTTAGTAATATTAAAAGCATATTCAATAGCCAGTTGCAACATTGCTTTTCCCAATCCTTTTCCCCGTTGTTCAGGAGTAACCATTACAAATTTAAGCATACCTTCGTTTGAACTTAAATTTACTGAATAACAAAAAAATCCTACTACTTTTCCATCGTCTGTAGTTGCAACATATGGAATGTCACCAGACTTGATTGCAGCTTCTAACATTACTTCTTCAAAATTTTCTTTCTCAATTGGATATTTAATACGATTAGCACACCACATAGCGTGTGTTTTTTCATCTGAAATCCAATTTTTAATTTCGTCAAAATCACAACATAGTATAAAAGGTCTTAATCTCATAACATTCCTCTATTCTGAATAAAACGGACGAATATTTTCCCCTATAAATTCAGACTTATCTTACTATAATTATAAATCAAGAGGAGTTATATTTCAATAGGAACGCCATAGTACCTTTGACAGTAATATCAGAAATACTATGGCGTAAAACTTCTATATCGGCATTGCCTGTATGTCCGTCCTCTTTTTTATATTACTTGAAGTAGTTTACACCGCTTTCAAATATTTTCTGGTCTTTTTCACCTGCAACGTTCTTGCATATATAACTGCCCTTACGTTCGGAGTGACCCATTTTACCAAGTACACGACCGTCGGGAGAAGTTATACCCTCTATAGCTTCAATGGAAGTATTGGGATTGTAACGTATATCCATAGTAGGATTGCCGTCAAGGTCAACGTACTGTGTAGCAATCTGACCGTTGTTGGCAAGTCTCTGAATAAGGCTCTGAGGAGCAACAAAACGACCCTCACCATGTGAAATCGGAACAGTATGAATATCGCCCACTTCACAGCCGTAAAGCCAAGGTGACTTATTTGATGCGATTCTTGTATTTACCATCATAGACTGGTGACGTGCAATGGTATTGAAAGTAAGAGTAGGTGATTCGTCAGTCATGTCGGTAATTTCACCGAAAGGAACAAGTCCGAGCTTGATTAACGCCTGAAAACCGTTGCATATACCGAGCATAAGACCATCACGGTTTTTGAGTAAGTCGTGAACAGCATCCTTGATTTTCGGATTACGGAAAAATGCCGTAATAAACTTACCGCTTCCCTCAGGTTCGTCACCACCACTGAAACCACCGGGAATCATAATAATCTGTGATTCCTTTACAGCCTTTTCAAAGTAGTTTACAGAGTCCTCAAGGTCTGATGCGGAAAGGTTCTTTATAACTACGGTTTCAGCCTTAGCACCTGCCTTTTCAAAGGCTCTTGCCGTATCGTATTCGCAGTTAGTACCGGGGAATACAGGAATAAGCACCTTTGGCTGTGCAACCTTTATTGATGCGGACTTCTTTTCAGTATTTTCGTGAGAGTAAGTCTGCGGAGTAGCGTCTGTGATTCTGATTCTGCACGGGAATACAGGTTCAAGCTTACCTTCCCACGCTCTCTGTAAACTGTCAAGATTTACTGTATATTTCTGAGTATAAATCTTATAGTCGGAAATAGTCTTACCGATAACAAATTCATCATTCTGTGCATTTCCGAGAACTTCAACAATGAAAGCACCGTAACGTGATTTATAGAGTTCGTCAGATGTAAGATGAGCGGAGAACTCAAAGCCCAGTCTGTTACCGAAACACATCTTTGCGATACCCTCAGCAACACCGCCATAGCCAATCGTCCATACAGCGTTTGCACGTCCTTCTGCAATAAGCTTTTCAACCTTGTCAAAGCAATTCTTCAGGCTTGCGAATACTGGAAGACCGTTTCTGTCATATTCGGGAACAATCATAATAACGTCGTTGCCTGCTTCCTTGAACTCTGTAGAAACCACCTTATTAGCCTGTGCCGTAGAAACTGCAAAAGATACGAGAGTAGGAGGAACATCAATATTTTCAAAAGTACCTGACATTGAGTCCTTACCGCCTATAGAACCGCAACCCATTTCAAGCTGTGCCTTAAATGCACCAAGAAGTGCGGCAAGTGGCTTGCCCCAACGTTTAGGGTCATTCTGAGTACGTTCAAAGTATTCCTGGAAAGTCAGCCAGCAATGTTTATATGAACCACCTGCACCTACAATCTTTGCAATTGATTCAACTACAGCAAGCATTGCACCGTGATAGGGACTTCTTGACGATATGTCAGGATTGTAACCCCAGCCCATAAGTGAACAAGTGTTGGTTTCGCCCTTGAGTACAGGAATCTTTGCTACCATAGCCTGAGAAGGTGTCATCTGATAAACACCACCGAAAGGCATAAGCACCGTACCTGCTCCTATAGTGGAATCGAACTTTTCAATAAGACCTTTCTGTGAACATACATTAAGGTTTGACATAAGTTCAGTCCATGTTTCAGCATTGTCAATGAAAACTTCGTCGTCTGTGAATGACGGTTCTTCAACAACAATGTCAGTATACTTTACAGCACCGTTTGAGTTGAGGAAATCTCTTGAAAGGTCTACGATTGTATTACCGTTCCAGTTCATTTTAAGACGAGGTTCTTCAACAACGTCGGCAACAACAGTTGCTTCAAGATTTTCTTTCTTAGCCTCTGCCATGAACTTCTCAACGTCCTCGGGGGCAATGACTACAGCCATTCTTTCCTGTGATTCACTGATAGCAATTTCAGTACCGTCGAGACCGTCGTATTTTTTCGGAACTGCATTGAGATTTATTACAAGACCGTCAGTAAGTTCACCGATAGCTACCGACACACCGCCTGCACCGAAATCGTTACAGCGTTTAATCATCTGAGTTACTTCGGGATTTCTGAAAAGTCTCTGTAACTTTCTTTCTTCGGGCGGATTACCCTTCTGAACTTCCGCACCACAGCTTTCGAGTGATTCAAGAGTATGCGACTTTGATGAACCTGTAGCACCACCACATCCGTCACGTCCTGTCTTTCCACCGAGAAGTACAACTATATCGCCCGCAACAGGTCTTTCACGTCTGATATTATCGGCAGGAGCAGCACCTACTACCGCACCGATTTCCATTCTCTTTGCAACGTATCCGGGGTGGTATACTTCGGCAACGTGTCCTGTGGCAAGTCCTATCTGGTTACCATATGAGCTGTAGCCGTTTGCCGCACCTACTGTAATTTTTCTCTGCGGAAGTTTTCCTGCAATAGTATCTTCAACAGGTACAAGTGGATTTGCCGCACCTGTAACACGCATAGCCTGATAAACATATGAACGTCCTGAAAGCGGGTCACGGATTGCACCGCCGAGACAGGTAGCCGCACCGCCGAAAGGTTCGATTTCAGTCGGGTGATTGTGTGTCTCATTCTTGAACATGAGAATCCAGTCCTCAGACTGACCGTCAACATCAACCTTGATTTTTACGGAACAAGCGTTTATTTCTTCACTTTCGTCGAGGTCATCAAGAAGTCCGTCAGCTTTGAGTTTCTTTGCGGCAATTGTTGCCAAATCCATAAGAGTAACGGGTTTCTGTGAGCGACCGAGTTCATCACGTACATTAAGATAATTTATATAAGTATCTCTGATATACGGAATATCTATCTTTACATCGTTTACATTTGTAAGGAAAGTAGTGTGACGGCAGTGGTCAGACCAATATGTGTCAATCATTTTAATTTCTGTGATTGTCGGGTCACGCTGTTCGTCATTTCGGAAATAATCCTGACAGAATTTAATGTCATCATAGTCCATTGCAAGACCGTATTTCTTTATAAAATCATGAAGTCCGTCGGAATCGAGTTCTGTAAAGCCTTCAAGTGTCTCGACTGTTTCGGGGATTTCGTAATTTGTGTCAAGAGTTTCGGGCTTTTCAAGAGAAGCTTCACGGCTTTCAACGGGGTTAATGATATATGATTTGAGTGTGTCAAACTCCTCATCTGTGATATTTCCCGAAACAATATAAATACGGGCATTTCTTACACGGCATCTTTCGCCCTGACGAAGAATCTGTATACACTGCTCACAACTGTCTGCACGCTGGTCAAACTGTCCGGGAAGATACTCAACGGCAAAAATTCTGTCGTCTGATGTGAGCATTGGAAGCTCGTCATAGACAACGTCAACGGCAGGCTCTGAAAATACAGTGCTTATTGCTGCATTGAAATCTTCTTCACTGAGCTTGTCGGCATCGTATCTGTTAAGAATACGCAGACCGTTTATATTCAGTCTGAGGGCTGTACGCACATCACTGAGTACAGACTGTGTTTCAACAGCAAATTCCGGCTTTTTTTCGGCATAAATTCTAAATACGGACATAATAAAATCTCCATTTCTCCGCAAAGGGATTTTTTATTGACTTGTATAAAAACAGGTCTTTTATTATTCGTTCACGATTCTGCCAATGCAGAAATCAGAACGGCTTTCTTCTATTGTAACACAAAATATCTTATTACGCAAACTTTTTTCGGAATTTTCACGTGGAATTTTTATTAATGTATAATCTGCTGCATATCCTCTGTGGAAATCTGTGCAGTTTTCACGTTCGAAAAGCACTCTTACAGTCTTTCCGACAAGTGAACGCATATACTCCGCTTCTGATTTTGCAGACATTTCAGACATTTCAGATGCACGCAGTGCCTTTATATTTTCGGGAATCTGACCTGCCATTCTGTCGGCAGGAGTTCCCTTACGTCTTGAATACCTGAAAACATGAACACGACTGAATCCGACTTTTCCGACAAATTCAAGCGACTGTCTGAAATCCTCGTCAGTTTCCGACGGAAAACCAACCATAATATCAGTAGTGAAAGAACATTCGGGGAAAAAGCTCCGTATCCGTTCAGTAAGACTTAAATATTCCTCCGCTGTGTAATGACGGTTCATGGCTTTAAGCGTTTTTGTACAGCCACTCTGTAACGACAAGTGAAACTGCGGACAAAGCTGAGGTACTTCCGAAAGCCTTTTCAGCAAATCATCAGACATAATTTCAGGTTCAAGAGAACCAAGCCTTATACGTTCTATTCCTTTCACCTCAGCACATACTTCAACAGAGTCGGCAAGGTTCAGACCGTATTCCATACCGTAAAAAGCGAGATTTATTCCCGTCAGGACTATTTCCTTTTTTCCCATAATGGCGGACTTTTCCGCTTCTTCCCTGACTGATTCCAGAGTCCTTGAACGACAACGTCCTCTTGCATACGGAATAATGCAGTAAGTACAGAACTGATTGCAACCGTCCTGAATTTTCATGAAAGTACGTGTGTTATTGTCAAACGACGGAGATTCAAGACATTCAAAAGGGTCGTCTTTCGAGTAGTCTGCAATCATTATTTTTCTTGAATGCATTTTCAGACATTCCGTAACAAGTGCAACAATCTCCGAACGGTTCTTAGTACCCGTAATAATATCGGCTTCGGACATCTTTTCCGCTTCTGCTCTGTTAGCCTGAGGGTAACAGCCCGTAAGTGCAATAACAGCATTTGGAAGATTTTGTCTCATTTTCCGCAGTGCAGATAAAACCCTGCTGTCTCCCGACGACGTAACGGTACACGAATTTATAACAACAGCATCCGCACCGTTCCATGAATCAGAAATTTCATAGTTATGACTGCGAAAATCCGCTTTCATGCACTCAGTTTCACATTGGTTGACCTTACAGCCAAAAGTAATAAAAAATACTTTATACATATTTCACCTTATTAACACAAATTATTCTTTAATTCGTCATGTCTATACTGCACAAAAACCGCCAGTCATTTTTATGCACTATAGATAATTATTCGTTCTGAATAAAAAGAAGTTTATATTGCATATTTAATTATACCAAATTGACGAAAATGCCCGAAACTCCTTGACATTCTGCGGAATACATGATATTATATAGTTGCGGTCGGGAAAAGCCGCTGAAAAAGCAATAAACAGTAAAAAACAAACCACATATCCTAAACAGGAGGTAAATTTTTATGACAAAGACAAAGGTTTTTCTTCAGGCAATCAACGATGTCAAGGAATTTGTTACAATCGTAATGCGTTACGATTTCGACATTGACCTTGTTTCAGGAAGATACGCTGTTGACGCAAAGTCAATCATGGGTATTTTCAGCTTAGACCTCTCAAAGCCGATTGAACTCGACGCTCACACAGATGACGCTGAAGACTTCATCAAGGAAATCGAAAAATTCATAGTAAAATAAATTTTATCATACATCAGAAATATCAAAGGGATTCGGTTTTTTATAAATCGTGTCCCTTTTTTGACACAGATACGATTATTTCCATAATTTACTCACTAACCGCTGAATAATTCAGTTTGTTCATGCAATAATAGATTCAGACGCTTGATTCTGTTGGCGAATGTTTTATAAAGCGATTTGCCAATGAAAAAACGTCTGTAAAAAATCCCGAATAAAGAGGTGTTCTCAATATGTGGGACAAACTGGCACTTATTCTCCTGATAATCGGGGGAATAAACTGGGGATTGGTCGGTATTTTTGAATTTGACCTCGTTGCATGGCTTTTCGGCGGTGCAGGAAGTCTTTTAAGCCGAACCGTCTATATTCTTGTAGCAATATCAGCTGTATGGTGTATCTCCCTTCTTTTCAGGAGAGACGAAGCAATAGCATACAACGGAAGCCGGTAAAAATCCCCCGAAACGCTCCTTTGATGCCGCAGGAGCGTTTACATATATCAAAAAACAAAAAAGGGAGGTCATAAACCTCCCCTTTACTTTTATAATCAGTCGCTGATATAAGGAAGAAGAGCGATTTGTCTTGCTCTCTTTACGGCTACTGTAAGTTCACGCTGATGATATGCACAAGTACCTGTTACACGTCTGGGGAGAATCTTAGCTCTCTCAGTCATGCACTTTCTGAGCTTTGCAAGGTCCTTATAGTCAATTCTCTCAATTCTGTCCGCACAGAACATACAAACTTTCTTGCGGGGCTTCTTTGAGGGACGGGAATTTCTTTCCTTTTCCATATTCAAACTCGCACGTCGTTAAGGACGTGATACACTCCTTTCGTAAATAGTTGATTTGTCCACTCAGAACGGAACGTCTCCGTCGCTGAGAATTTCCTCATAATCGTTAATACTGCCATAAGACATATTGTCATTACTTGGTGCTGATGCCTGCTGAGGAGCAGATGAATAATTATTCTGCGGTGCGGAATAGCCGTTATTATTGTAATTGTTATTACCACTATTTCCGCCACTTTCGGATTTTGAACCAACGAATTCAACATTTTCAACCCATACATCAGTTGTATAGTGAGTAACATCAGGGTGGTTTTTGTCTTGATAACTACCAGACCTCAACTGTCCCTCAATGCCAATCAACTTTCCCTTGCTGAAATAGCGATTCACAAACTCTGCTGTCTGTCCCCATGCGACACATCTGATAAAATCAGACTCTCTTTCGCCAGTTTGTTTATTCACAAATTTACGGTCCATAGCTACACTGAATCTACATGAAGTAGTTCCGCCTGTAGTCTGTCTGAGTTCAGGGTCAGAAGTAAGCCTGCCCACTAAAATAACCTTATTCATTTAAACGCTCCTTAAAAAATAAAAACAAATAATTATTCAGCAATAACAGTAACGAGTGAACGGAGAACGCCGTCAGTAATATTGAGACGTCTTGAAAGTTCAGCCGGATAATCAGGCTTGGACTCAAAAGTATAGATTACATAGTAACCCTCTGTTTCGTCCTCGATAGGATATGCAAGCTTACGCTTACCCCAATCTTCGTTGACTTCAACAGCTTCTGCGTGTCTTTCAATTCTCTCCTTGAACTTTTCAATAAGAGCCTTCATGGGTTCTTCACCGTTCTTGAGGCTGAAAACAACCATTACTTCATACTTAGCGGATACCTTTGCCATTTCAGATACACCTCCTTCTGGATTCTGCCCGTCAACTTCCTGCGGGCAAGGATAACTTGTACCGCTTGCCACGATACTTTAATAAGTATAACACTTTTCATACTGCTTGTCAAGAGATTTTTCCAAAAAAATTTCCAAACGTCACAATTTCCATAAACATCCGATATTATGCAAAAGTATTTGTTATAAATTACAAAAAAATTTTGTACTATTGACAACAATATAAACGGGTGCTATAATGACAACATTGAAGAGTAAAAATGCGTTCGTCAAGTGCCGGCTGAACGGGGAGTTGTCAGCCGAACGAAAAGTCTTAACGACTTGCGGTTCGCATTTTGCATCCCGCTTCGTAGGACAATCAAAAAAGAATTTTTTACTACCTTCTTTTCTTTGTCGTATGAGTGAGGAAAAAGGAGGTATTTTTTATGAACAAAAACGCAAAAGCAGTAAAAAAGACAGTAATTTCCAGAAGCCGTATGATTGTAATTTCAGGACTTCTTGTGGGAATGAGTATTGTACTCGGAAAATTCCTTGCATTCAACATCGGTACAAGCATACGTATAAGCTTTGAAAACCTGCCAATACTCATAGCCGGAATTTTATTTGGTTCAGCGGTCGGCGGAGCAGTCGGACTTTGTGCCGACCTCATTGGCTGTATCATGGCTGGTTACGCAATAAATCCCGTTATAACGCTCGGTGCATTTTCAATAGGTTTTTTGTCGGGAGTTATTTCACACTCTGTACTCAGGAAAAGTCACAAACTTCCAGCTATTGCCTGCTCAGTAGGTGTCGCTCACATTATTGGCTCTATGCTGGTTAAATCAATTGGAATGTATCTGTACTACCATACACCTTTTGAAGTGCTTTCCCTTAGAGTACCAATTTACATCGTAACCGGACTTCTTGAAACTTATATTATTTATCTGTTGCTTAAAAACAAATCTTTTTCAGCACAGTTGGAAAGAATGTGCAAAAATGACATATAACGATTCACTGAAATATCTGAAAAAAGCTTCACGGCGTGGCAGTTGTCTTGGGCTTGAAAGAATTACTGCTCTTATGGAACGTCTGGGAAATCCACAGAATAAAGTAAAAATAATTCACGTAACAGGAACTAACGGAAAAGGTTCATTCAGTGCAATGCTTTCGTCTGTTCTGAAAAGTGCGGATTATAGAGTAGGGGCATTTTCTTCGCCTGCCCTAACAAAAGTAACAGACAGTTTCCGTATAGACTGCAATGAAATTTCAGAAGATGAATTTGCAGAAATAACAGGTGATATTTCACAGATATGTGAAGAAATGGACGACAAACCGACTGAATTTGAAATACTAACTGCCGTTGCATTTGAAATGTTTGTAAGGAAAAGATGTGATATTGCCATTGTCGAGTGCGGAATGGGCGGAGACCTTGACTCAACAAACGTCATTTCTTCTCCCCTGCTGTCAGTCATAACAAACGTACAGAAAGACCACTGTTCTTTTTTAGGTAACACTATCGACGAAATAGCCTCACACAAAGCAGGTATAATCAAACATGGCAGACCTGTCTTTTTCGGCGGTACTGATGAAAATATTCCCAAAATCATAGTAAAGACCGCACGGCAAAAATCCTCTGAACTTTTCACGGCTGACTGGTCAGATATATTATTTAATTATCCCGAATCGGTTTGTACTCTCTCAGGCACACAGTTTTCATACAAGGGTATGAAAATAAATCTTTCCCTGCTTGGTACTTATCAGCTTAGTAACGCTGTAAACGTCCTGAACTGTATTGAAATTCTCAGAAATCAGGGAATTGATATTCCGTACAGAGCAGTAAAAGACGGGCTGGAAAACGTCAAATGGCACGGACGTTTTGAAATTCTACGTAAAAATCCGCTTGTAATATTCGACGGTTCGCACAATCCTGACGGTATTAAACGTACTGCCGAAAGTCTTGAATTGTATTTCGAAAAAAAACGTGTCGTTCTTCTTATAGGAGTTATGGCGGACAAGGAGTATAATTTATACGCAGATATGCTTCACGAATATATTGACTGCGTTTTCACCGTAACACCCGATAATCCCCGTTCGCTTGACTGTCAGATACTTGCAGGAACTTTTTCGGAAAAGGGAATACCTGCTTGTGCCTTTCACGAACTGGAAAACGGTGTAAAATCCGCATATTCATATGCCAAAGAAAAAAATTTACCGCTTATAGCTTTAGGGTCACTTTATATGTACAAGGAATTTACAGAGGTACTTGACAAAATCTCATAGCAAAAAAGCTGTCATTATGACAGCTTTCTTATTTAAATTACCACATTACACTATTTCAAAAATATCCAATTTATCCACAGTACCATATATAACAACCGCTGTCGTTACTGTATGGCGTATGAAGTAAAGACTTAATTGGATTTGCGTGGCTTGTTTTTTCTGTGAACAATAGTAAGACCCTTTATCAGCAGACTTTTGTCAAGAATAATATCACGTTTACATAGTGGTACAACAAGTTCGGCAAGTCCGCCCGTTGCCACTACTGTACACTTTTCGCCGAGTTCTTCTTCAATGCGTTCAATAATACCGTCCAAAGCACAAGCGTTTGAATACATCATACCGCTTTTCATCTGTCTCTTAAAAACATGATACTCTGCCGACCATCTTAAGCGTGAATATCTAGGTG
>CAMWGS010000018.1 GCA_947173865.1 uncultured Ruminococcus sp. | reverse complement strand
ATTCCGTACTTACCGTAAGGGCTCACTCTCCTAAAAGCCATCGTGGAATAGGTTGGGAAAACTTTACTACTGATGTTATAAAACTGCTCAATCAGCGTGAGAAACCAATGGTTTTCATACTTTGGGGCGGTGACGCAAAGGCAAAACAGAAGTTTATCACAAACCCTAATCACCTTGTACTCAAATCTGCTCACCCCAGTCCGCTTTCAGCGTTTAACGGCTTTTTCGGCTGTAAACATTTTTCACAGGCAAATGAATTTTTACGTGCGAACGGTATGGAAGAAATTGACTGGAGCATAGAATAAAAAAATTCGGAGGACATAATGAAAATAAGAGAGATATTTGACAAAAAAACGGTTTTTTCGTTTGAAGTTTTTCCACCTAAAAAGACAAGTTCGGTTGATGTTATTTACAGGACGCTTGACGAACTTCATGACCTGAAACCCGATTTTATCAGTGTGACTTTTGGTGCAGGCGGAAGCAGTAATAATACATTTGCGTGTGACGTAGCGTCAAGAATAAAGGAAAACGGTATAACACCGATGATTCACCTGCCCTGTATCAACTATACAAAGGAGGAAATTTCTTCAACTCTTGATGAAATAAAAAGCAGGGGAATTGAAAACATTCTTGCTCTGAGAGGTGACAGGAATCCCGATATTGAGCCGAAAATGGACTTTCCGCACGCCAGTGACCTCATAACATATATAAAATCCAAAGGTGATTTTGACATTGCAGGTGCTTGTTATCCTGAATGTCACCCCGACGCTGATTCACTTGTTGACGATATAATCAACCTTAAAAAGAAAGTTGAATCAGGTGCGTCACATCTTATCAGTCAGCTTTTCTTTGACAATTCAGCGTTTTATGAATTCCGTGAAAAGACGGCAATCGCAGGTATCGGTGTACCGATTGAAGCGGGAATTATGCCTGTTGTCAATAAAAATCAGATTGAACGCATGGTGACGACCTGTGGAGCAAGTCTGCCGAGAAAGTTTGTAAGAATCATGCAGAAGTATGAAAATAACCCCAAAGCACTCAGAGATGCAGGCATTGCATATGCGGTGAACCAGATTGTTGACCTTGTCGCAAGCGGAGTAGACGGAATACATCTTTATACTATGAACAACGCTTATGTTGCTAAAAAAATCAGCGAAGCGGTTTCGGGAATTATTGGTGTATGATGACACTGAATCCCATTTCAAAAAAGGAAGCCGCACGTTATATGGGTGTAAGGAGTGTTCCTGATGACAGAATATCAGAAATTCTTGACAGATGTGAAATTATTGTAAGAGAATCTGTGCGACCTAAATATGTTTACCGAAAAACAACGGTAAACTTCACTGAAAACGGTGTATTGCTCGGCGGTGTGAATACAGTACTGTCGGGTAATGACATTAAAAAGCATCTTTCAGGCTGTACAGAAGCTATAGTCATGGCGGTAACGCTTTCGGCGGAGGCAGATAAGCTTATCCGCCGTACTGCCGTTACAGACATGGCAGAGGCTTTAGCGGTGGACTGTCTGTGCAGTGCAGGCGTTGAGCAGGTTTGTAACCGTGCCGAAGAAGAAATTTTTGAAAACGTAAAGGCTAAGTACCGCACATGGCGATTCAGTGCGGGATATGGTGATTTACCGCTTGACATTCAGAAAGATTTGCTTATATTTCTGAATGCACAGAGAAGAATAGGGCTTACCGTAACGAAAAACAGTCTGCTTTTGCCGTCAAAGTCTGTTACTGCGATTATAGGAATATCTGAAACGCCTGTTGAACGTGGAAAAAAGGGATGTGAATCATGTAAAATGAAAGGTAACTGTGCGTTTTCTGCAAGCGGAAAAACGTGTTCAGAACGGTAAGAATCCGAAAGGAGTATGCGGAATGAAAAAATTAAAATCTTTTGTTTCTTCATTTTTTGTTACGGCGTTGTCCTTATCATTTTTTGCGTGCAGTAGTGGTGATTCCGATAAATCGGAAACAGGTAAGGACATTGACCCGACTGCACGTAAGACTATATCTGAAAATGCGAAAAATTCCGAACTTCTTACAGGTGAACTTGAAAACAAGACTATAAAGTGGCTTGCGGAATGGGATATTAATGCAGACGATAACAGCGGAAAAAGTACACCTGCTTTTCTTGTGGCATTTCAGGAACGCTACGGCGGAAATATTGAATGGCATCAGTGTACTCATGAAGAACGCTATGAACAGCTTGCAAAGTCGATTAACGGCGGTGAAGGAATAGATTTTTTCTATGCAGGTGACCTTGATGCTTTTCCGAAGGGTGCGGTACGTTCCATGTTTGTTCCTGTCGATGATTATATTGATTTCGGTTCGCCGTTATGGGAAGACGTTCAGGAAATAAATGACAGTCTCATATGGAACGGAAGTCATTATGTAGCAGTGCCACGAATAGCAGGTGACAATTGTGCCGTTATATACAACAGAAAAACTGTTCAAGAAGCAGGTCTGCAAGACCCTGCTGAACTTTACGCAAAAGGCGAATGGACATGGGACACATTTCAGGATATGCTTGAAAAATTTGTTGACCCTGCAAATCAGCGTTATGGTATAGACGGCTGGTGGTTTGAGTTCGGACTTACCAACACAATAGGTGTTCCGCCTGTAAGCATGGAAAACGGCAAACTTGTGAATAATCTTGGCAGTCCCGACATGGAACGTGTGCAGAACTGGATATATGAGCTTTACACTGATAATCTTATAGCGATTGGTTCAGAAGATTACGGCTGGAACGCTAAACCTGCCTATATCGGTGAGGGAAAAACTCTTTTCTATCCTTGCGGACTTTATGAGTTCTATAAAAAGTCTTCGGACTGGAAAAGTACTTTTGGTGACGATGCTTTCTTTGTTCCCATGCCTAAAGACCCAGAGGCAGACAAATATTATATACCTGTCGGAATTGAAGCATACACTTTTGTAAAGGGCGGACAGAATCCCGAAGGCGTTGCCAAGTTCCTTGACTGTAAGCGTTTTGTGTTGGAGGACGAGAAAACCCTTGAAATAGCTGACAAGCAGGTTTTTGATGACTACGGCTGGACTGAAGAAATGTTTGAAATGAAAGAAAGTATGCAGTCACTTGCTGAAGCTAATCCTTTTATCGACGTTTCAAAGGGCGTTTCATCAGACTGCGGTGATTTGCTTGATAACAGCCTGAGACTTACCGCACGTGGCACACCATGGAATGAAACATATGATTCTGTTTATTCAGTTGTTGATAAATATATTTCAGAGGTCAATGAAGCCGGTTTGTCTGAATAATTATTTATTACAGCTGTTGCAAAATGATTTGTATTGTGATATAATATAATGGTATGTTTAATATTTGAAAGGAGGCTGCGGTGATGAATACAGTTCTTGTAACAGGAGGATGCGGACTTATCGGCAGATATATCTGCTCGGGACTTCTTAAAAAGGGTAATGCCGTTATTGCTGTTGATGAATCAGAGGGGAATTATAATACGGGAAAGCTTCACTATTCTTTCGTTGAAGCGGCTCCCGACGATAAAGACGCTTATGAGGAAATTTTCAGGAATAACAAGATTGACATAGTTATTCATGCAGCGTGTACGGTTGACAATGACTTCAAACCAATTGTTACTGAAACACAGGTGATGATTTCAGGGCAGTGTGATAAATTCATATACAATACTGCTCTTAATTCGGGGGTAAAGGAGTTTATTCTTATAAGTACTGACCAGGTTTATGAATTTCAGAAAAGCCGTGAACCGATAAGAGAAACAAACAAGCTTAAACCAGTCACCAATTATGCAAACCTGAAATTTGAGTCTGAAAAGGCGTTTATAACAGAGTTGCAGAGCCATAAGGAAGTAATAGGCTGTGTTATAAGAGTAGCACCTGTATATACACATGATTTTATTGAAAATCTTACTGCCAAGATTACAGACCCCAAAGACAATGTGAAATTTGTTTCGGGTACGGGTCAGTACGGTTTTCAGCTTTGCTGTGTGCATAATCTTGTTGACTTTATACTTTGTTTTGTAAGAAGTGCCGATGATACTTCTTATTCAGGTACTTATAATGTGAGTGACAAAAACATTACGACAGCGGCAGATATTATTGCTTTTATGAGGGAGCATTATCATCTCGGTACGGTTATTTCACGAAACGCAGGCGGTACGCTTTCGAGAATAAAAGGTATGTTTTCAAAAAGCAGTGACGAAAAGGAAAATTACCGTTATCTTGATATGTCAAAGCTTGAACACAATAATATACTTGACTGTACTAAAGCAGCAAAAATTGCCGTGTTCCGCTGGGATATAAAGAATACAAAATAAAGAAAGGGTACATACAAATGTACCCTTTTTTATTCTATTACGGTGTAATTATCGGAAGCGGTTTCTTTTGTTGCGTGTTCAGTAACGTTCAGAACCTTTACTTTGAGCGGACGTGTACCCATATTTATTTCGATTATATCGCCAACCTTGACATCATACGACGCACGGGCAACTTTTCCGTTTACAACGATTTTTTCAGCGTCACAGGCATCATTTGCAACTGTTCTTCTCTTTATAAGGCGTGTAACCTTAAGATATTTGTCTAATCTCATATTATCTCCTTTGTTAATCAAAAGGGAACAGACCATTATGCCTGTTCCCGAAAGTGTGTCATTTATTGATAGAAGCCTTTAATGCTCTGCCTGCCTTGAAAGTAGGTGCTTTGCACGGAGGGCAAACCATCTTAGCCTTTGTCTTGGGGTTGATACAGGTCTTTTCTCCTCTTTCACGAACCTCAAATGTGCCGAATCCTGTAACAGATACTTTTTCACCTGTTTCAAGTGTTTCCTGAATAACGGCAACTGTAGCGTCAAGAACAGCGGCAGCATCTTTTTTTGTGCAGTTCATTTTATCTGCGAGTGAAGTGATAAGTTCAGTTTTAGTCATTTTCAATTTCCTCCGAATTAATAATGTGTTTAGCCTTGTCCCAGTAGACATCAATTTCTTCTATTGAAAGATTTTTCATATCGGTTTTGTCCGAAATAATAAGATTTTCGGTAACAGAGAAACGCTTTATGAATTTATCGGTCGAGGCTTTGAGTGCAAGTTCGGCATCTATTCCGATATGACGTGCCGCATTTACACATGAGAACAGCAGGTCACCGATTTCTTCTTCAATGTGCTTTTTGTCACCTTCTGCAAAAGCTTTGTCAAATTCAGCCTTTTCAGCGGAAATACAGGCTATTACGTCGTCGGCACATCTGAAATCCATACCTGCACGCATGGCACGCTTTCCGACTTTCTGAGCTCTCATAAGTGCGGGAAGTGACTTTGCAACGCTTTCAAGAGTATCGGTATATGTTTCCTGACCTTTTGTCTTCATTTTGATAGCGTCCCAGTTTTTCAGAACCTCACCTGTTGAATCAACTGTAATTTCACCGAAAACATGAGGATGACGGACAATAAGCTTCTGACATATTTCGTCACATACATCGTCAAAATTGAAAGAGCTTTTTTCCTCCTCTATTCTGCAATGGAATACAACCTGAAGAAGAACGTCACCGAGTTCTTCACGGAGCAGTTCGGTATCTTTGAGGTCAATAGCCTCTATAGCCTCACAGGTTTCCTCGATAAAATCACTTTTAATTGATTCGTGAGTCTGTTCCCTGTCCCATGGACAGCCACCCTCTCCACGCAGGAGACGAACGATATCAATCAAATCATCAATAGAATAATGCTTTTTCTGCTGAAAATCAACCATAGAAAAAACCCTCCTTAAAGACGGACTAAATAATATAATACCTTAAAATCCGATAAAATGCAATATATTTTTGCATTTTTGGCGATATAGCTTAATAAAATCTTATTAAACAATGCGTTTTGTAAATTTTTACCTGTAAATCAAAACACACGGGCGGAGAATTCCGCCCGATTGATGTTTTATGTTCTGTCAACAAATCCTACTTTTCTGTATACCTTTGAAACTATTCTCTGAGAATATCTCAGTGCTTTTTCAGCACCTTCGGTATAGCATTTTTTCAGATATGCCTTGTCTGCAATAAGCCTTGCAAATTCTGTGCGTACAGGTTCAAGATGGTCAGCCACAGCTTCGCCTACAGCAAGTTTGAAATCACCGTAGCCCTTTCCTGAAAACTCTGATTCAATGGACGCAAAGTCCTTTCCTGTAACGCTTGAATAAATCGTCATGAGGTTGTTTATGCCGTCTTTGCCCTCACGGTAGCACACTTCTGCATCACTGTCAGTAACGGCACGTTTGAATTTTCTTATAATAGTGTCCTTGTTGTCAAGAATGAGTATAACGGAATTTGGATTTTCGTCAGACTTTGACATTTTTTTTGTCGGGTCCTGAAGTGACATTACTTTAGCACCGATTTCAGCAATATACGGCTCAGGAAGCGTAAAGAAGTCGCCGTATCTCTGATTGAAACGCTGTGCAATGTTTCTTGCGAGTTCAAGATGCTGTTTCTGGTCAACGCCTACGGGAACGAGGTCGGCGTTATATGCGAGGATATCAGCAGCCATGAGTACGGGATAGGTAAAAAGTCCCGAGTTTATATCGTCGGCGTGTTTTCTGCTTTTATCCTTGAACTGTGTCATACGTGAAAGTTCACCGAACTGTGTATTACAGCCGAGAATCCAACTTAATTCCGCATGGGTTTTTACATGACTCTGTATGAAAAGTATGGATTTTTCCACATCAATTCCGCAAGCCATGAGAAGTGCGTAAGAGTTCATGGTATTCTGTCTGAGCTTGATGGGGTCTTGTTTTACGGTTATTGCGTGCATATCGACAACGCAGTAAAGACAATTGTATTCGTCCTGAAGAGGTCCCCAGTTTCTTACTGCACCGATATAGTTGCCGAGAGTAAAAGTGCCTGTTGGTTGGATACCGCTGAAAATCAGCTTTTTATCTTCCATTTAGAAAAACATCTCCTTATTTTGCATTGCGTGCTGCTGCGTCGTCCTTGAGCTGACTGCTTCTGAGTTCATTGAGGACACGCTGATAGAGTACATAGAAAGTACGGAGTTCAGGTTCAGATTCGGGAATTATACCCGGTTTGATTTCTGTTTTGTAAACAGCGTTCTTTGTGAGCAGGAAAATGTTGTGTGTTTTTCCTTTCGGGAGGTCATAAGACTTTGTTTTCTGACATTTCGGGAGAAGCTGACCTGCGTTGGCAACAAGAGTGTGAGTAGCCTGAACGAGATTTCTGTACTTCTGTGAAGCACCTGTATATTCTCCGCCGTTGTTGAAGTAGAGGTTAGCCGCACCGTTGATGAAGCATACCATTGAAGTGAGGACTGTCGGGGACATCGGAATGTCGATAACGACACCGAAAACTTCGTTTTTCTTTAAGTTTGCATTGAAGAAGCGTGCGGGGAAGTTGATAGCCTGACCTCTTGTCATGAGGTACTTCTGAGTTACGGCATATCTTTCAGTCATTTTGTTTGGCATAATTAAATTCCTTTCATTTATAAATTATTTCAAGATATAGTCAGTTTAACCGAGTATATCCTTAGTCATGTTTGCAAGTACTTCCATACCTTTCTGAATCTGTTCGTTTGTAGGTGTGGAATAGTTGAGACGGAACGAATGGCTTTTTTCCGATTCGTCAATACTGAACGAATTTCCCGGAACAACGGCAATTTTGTATTCCTGAATAGCCTTTTTACAGAAATCATTCATATCACAGTCGTCGGGGAGTGTACACCATACGAAAAGTCCGCCCTGTGGTCTGATGTATGAAATTTTTTTAGAAAATCCGTTATCAATGTAAGAACACATCAAATCACATTTTTTTCTGTAAATTTCACGCAGACCTGCAAAATGTTCGTCAAGGTTCACAGAAGTCATGAAACGGTGTGCAACAATCTGAGCCCATATATTTGAGTGAACGTCCGAAACCTGCTTGCAAACAACAATTTTCTGAATAATCGGAGCAGGTGCGGAAACAAAGCCCGTTCTGAAACCTGACGAAAGAATCTTTGAAAATGTGCTTGAATAGATAACACGTCCCTCTGTGTCAAGACTCTTGATTGTCGGAACGTTTTCACCTGCAAAGCGTAATTCACCGTAAGGGTCGTCTTCAAGAATGATAAAATCGTACTTGCAGGCGAGTTCATATACCGCTTTTCTCTTTTCAAAGGTCATTGTCCGTCCAGTCGGATTTTGAAAATTCGGGATAACGTAGAGCATTTTTACGTTTTTCTGAGTTTTCAGGGCATTTTCAAGCTTTTCAAGATTAATACCGTCGTCGTCCATGTCAACACCGCAGAGATTGACATTATACGAACGGAAAGCATTGAGTGAGCCTATAAAGCACGGTGATTCACAAAGAAGTGTGTCGCCCTCATTCAGAAGTACTTTACATGAAAGCTCGTTAGCCTGCTGACCGCCTGATGTTACAATAACATCATCAAAGTCTGAATTGTAGCAGTTTTTTGACGCAAGCCACTGTTTCAGGAAATCACGGAGAGGAGTATAACCTTCTGTGATGTTGTACTGCAAAGCAAGAATAGGGTCATCTCTCAGGAGTTCGGCAGATATTTCAGCAATTTTTTCCGTCGGAAAAGCCTCCGGAGCTGGGTTGCCCGCCGCAAAGGAGATTACACCTGGGACTGATGTGAATTTGAGAATTTCTCTGATAGCAGAAGCCTGAAGCTTTGTGACTTTATCAGAAAATTTATAGTTCATTTTTAAAACCAGCCTTTCAGTTTATGTCATTTATGTGAATTTGGAAGCTGAAAACAGCTTATTTTATATTATACCACATATTTTCTGATTCTGCAACATATATTTTTGTGAAAACAAGAAAATCAGACTATAATTTTCTTAATGACTGTAATTGTAAAGGGTGATTTTTTGAAAAAACAGAATTTTCTTAAAGGTTCGCTTATACTTATGCTTTCCGCAGCGGCTGCAAAAGCACTGGGGGCATTGTTTAAAATACCGCTCACCAACCTGCTCGGCGGTGTCGGAATGAGTTATTTCAGCTGTGCATACAGTCTTTTTATGCCTGTCTATGCACTTACTGTCACGGGGCTTTCTTCTGCTGTTGCAAGAATGACCGCACAAAGCATTGCACTGGGAATGTATAAGAATGCAAAAAAAGTACGCAGTACGGCATTGATTCTGTTTTCTGCCGTCGGACTGGTCGGGAGTGCGGTTACGTTCCTGTTATCCAAGTCGTTCAGCGTGTATTCTGCCGGAAGTACAGAAGCGTCGTTAGCGGTTGCAATGATATCACCGTCTGTATTTTTCGGCTGTATAATGTCGGTAGAGCGTGGATATTACGAAGGTATGAGTAATATGTACCCTACGGCTGTTTCGCAGGTTATAGAGGGAGTTGTAAAAGTAACCGCAGGACTGTTTCTGTGCGGATATGTAACACGGCACAGTAGTGAAATAATGGTTTATTTTCCCGAAATTACCGATACAAGAGCAATTGCGGCAGCGGCAGGAATACTGGGTGTTACTTTGTCATCTGTCGGTGCAACGTTATTTTTCGGAATTATGAGGATTTTCGGAAAAAATATTCTTTCCGACGGAGAAAATACCGTAATGAAACGCAGGGAAATTGCACGTGAACTTACCATTAATGCCGTTCCGACGGGGATAAGTGCAGTAGTTACAAATCTCACCGCACTTATAGATATGTGGACTGTTATCGGCTGTATATCGCATTTCGGTAGCAGAATAAACGTTCCTGACGGGATTTCGGAAAAGGAAATGCCTGATTTTGTTTACGGTTCATTTGCGGGAATTGCACTTACTGTCTTTAATCTTGTACCGTCCGTTACCAATATGCTCGGAAAAGGTGTTCTTCCGTGTGTTACTGAGGCTTGGGAAAGCAGGGATATAAAATCACTTTCTGAAAACAGTATGCAGGCATTGCTTGCGTCTGCTGTCATTGCAGTACCGTCGGCTTTCGGAATAGCAGTACTTGCCCCCGAAATACTCGGTTTTCTTTTTCCAAAACAGACGGACGAGACAGCAATATGTATAAATGCTTTAAGACTGCTGATGCCCGGTATGATATGCCTTTGTGTATCATTTCCGCTTTTCAGTATGTTGCAGGCTATCGGGAAAGCTGCCCTGCCGATGAAAATAATGATTCTCGGAACTGTGATAAAGCTTGTCGGAAATATTATTCTTATACCGTTGATTAGCGTTGACGGTGCAGCGTTGTCAACGTCCTTGTGCTACGCTGTAATACTTGCGGTATCGCTGAAACTTTACATAAAACATTCAGGGATAAGCCTTAAAATAAAATCATTTGTAGGGATTTTCTATGCAGGTGCTATGTGTGCAGGTTCGGCATATCTTGTTTCGGGAATTACTCAGCGTTTGGGTATGAGCAGATTAGGCGTACTTGTTTTATCGGTTGCAGTCGGTGGGATAATTTATCTGACAGTACTTGCCGTATGCGGTTCTGATATAAGACGTTCGGGAAAACCTGCATTTGAATAAAAAAATTCCCCCGCCCATTAGGGCAGGGGAGTGAAATTTTATTTGAGAACAGAATCATCTGTGCTTATATTTTCAGCACTTACGGGTGAAAGTATAACTTCCGATTTATTTACTTCGTCGTTAAGGGTCGGGAAGAATCCGATAGTAAACGAATCTGTTCCAGAAGGAACAATAAATCCACCGGCAAGAAAACCTGTAAATTCACCATTTGCGGGAATAGTAATATAGTCGTCAATGCATTTAGTGAAGTTGGTTAAAGAATGTATTTTTGTACGTACATCAGATGAAATTTCTGTTCCGTCGGGGAGAGCCATAAAGAAATTATTCAGTGAACTGATTTCATATTCTATATCTGCTTTGTTTTTTATTGTAACATTTATATAAATATAGTCATTATCAGATACATTGTCGGGTACTTTTACGACAGAATTAAGCGTAAAAACGGTGTTGTTTACTTCTATTTCCTGTCCGAAAGCGGAATTTGTCTTGTTTGCATCTCCTGAATATTTTGTGGGGTCTTGCTGTACGGGCTTATTCGGGTCAATGTATGAAATCTCCCCATTTGAGCTGCTGGGAGTTTTATCTGAGCAGGAAAAAGCCGACACGGCAGAAAGTGACATTGCAAGAATGATTGCGGTAAGTCTGAATTTTTTCATATACTAATCCTCCGTTGTTGTGATTTTCTGAATTATGCGTAAATAATTTTTTCATGTACAACCATAGTATAACACAGAATAGTATGTATTGTCAAGAAAAAAATAAACAGTTCCGCAAGGAACTGTTTATAATGTCATGTTCTGTAAAATTATTCAGCAGAAGGAGCAGCAACAGGGCAAACACCTGCACAAGCACCGCATTCTACGCAAGCGTCTGCGTCGATAACATACTTGCCGTCGCCTTCTGAAATAGCGTCAACAGGACATTCACCAGCACAAGCACCGCAGCTGATGCAATCATCATTAATAATATATGCCATAATAAAGCACCTCCGTAAATTTTCAGGGATAAAACCTTTGTACTTATATTCTATCATATTTACAGAAAAAATCAATACTTTTTTGTTAGCACACACTTACATGATTTGCGGAAATCTGCATATAATAATGATTTATTCTTTTTTTGCGGAACACATAAGCAATCCTGAAACTGTCCAGAATATAGGTGAAAAAGTTATGTTACTGCAACCAATCATGAATATAACAATACCACATATAAACATCATAAAAGTACAGATATTTATATCAGAAGGGGATTTTTTTATTTTTTTTACACCGCTGACAAGTACCGAACCGAGAATGAGAATAAATGCAATAAGTGACGGAATACCTCTTGTTGCGGCTGTGTAGAGGTATTCATTGTAAACCTTGTCAAAAGTTCCACGATTAAGGGCAATGATTGTGTTTATGTCAGCAGTTTCGGGGTCAAGACCGCCGTTTGTGTAAAGCTGAGGGTATGCAAGCTGGTCAGGGCCTGTGCCGACAAGATAATATTTCTGAATTATATCCTGAGTAGTGTTATTGAGGTATTTGTAAACGTCCATTGTATCGGATATATCAATTTTTTCGCTGTCATAGTCACCGCTTGCGGAAAGTCTCATGTAGGAATCAGCCCACCACAGCGTGTAGCCGTCATAAAGCTTATAGGAAGATATTTCGCCGACAAGTCCGCAGTTTACGATAATTACGGAAGCAATAGTGGGAATTACTGCCGAAAACAGTGAAACAAGTCTTGTTTTCGGAGTTTTTGAAATAAATACTGCTATAACCGCCAAAATTGTACCTGAGATAATTCCTGCTATTCCCATTAACGAATATGTGAACATCATAACGGATGAGAATATACAGGCACTTATAATACAAAAAATACGTTTTTTTTTGCTGTTCGTTGTTACGCTAATTACAAGTGACGCTGTAAGTGAAAGGCTGAGAACCATTGCGAGAAAAACAGGGGATTGTGCCAGACCGCTTGCCGCATTGGCTTTTATGTTAAGAAAAATAAAGCGGTAATGGCTTAATTTTCCCGTGAATATCTGAATCAAAGCAACAAAAGAGTGCAAAAGTCCCGACGCTATAACAGAATTTATTATTGCGTTTACTGCTTTTTCACGTTTTACCGACATTGCGGTTATGAAAAATCCGAAATAGAAAACAATTGCAAGAAGTCCTTCACCACGTCCCGAAAAACCGTAAAATGAAGTGCTTACGGAATAGGAGTTTATAAGGGAAACAATTCCCCATATAATCATCGCACCAAATGCACAGACAGGAAAAATTTTTTTATGGTCTATGTATTTCTTCATGACTGCAATAAGTGCAAGAATCATACATATTACTCCCGAAACAGCAAGACCGCCCGATACTATGGAATAGGAAAGTTTATCAACAAATTCAGGTATAACCGCAAATACCGATACTGTAAAGCTGGCAGCCGAAAGACCGAATGTGGCAAGCTTTGAGTATTTTTCTTCAGTCATATTCAGAATGAAATTGGATTTTTCCGTTGAGTTGAATAATTGCTTTGACATTTTGAAAACCTTTCCTTGAGTTTATTTTTCTGAAATTGTTATTGTATAGCTGTCGCCGTCCTGTTCGCCCACAGTTATTTTAATTTTAGGGTCAACAGACTGATTTCCGTTTTCGTCATACCAGTTGAATCCTGAAATGCTGTTGTCAATCACGTCTCCTGTATGATAAAGATTGTCGGTTTCGGTATCGTCTATAATTCGGACAAAACGCTTTCCAGCGTCGTTGTTTGTCGCATCATTCTGACCGCTTGCGTATGTCCAGTATTTCCAGCCCGCATTGTCTGATATTTCGCCGTTTACATGAATAACACGTATACCGCATCCCGTTGACTTCCACCAGAAATCTTTTTTGATACTGCTGTTATTGTTGTCAAGTGTTGTGTATTCCACTACAAAAAATTCGGAATAATAATTGTTTTCAAGTTTTCCGCACGGTATAATTACACAGTTGCCGTTTTCAGTCTGTGCATTTGTGAGAGTGAATGTCTGAGTACCTGCCGAGTCGTCATATACTTCTACCTGACTTCTTTTGAACCAGCCAAGCATAAGTTTTGAAACTGCGGAGAGGTCGGAATTAGCTTCGTCCATGAGGTCATAACCTGCCGAGCCGTGCATACCCTCAAAGTCTTTTTCACCGTTATACAGATAGAAATCAGGAAGTCCCATACAGTGACCCATTTCGTGAAGATAACTGCTGTTGAAGTTTTTGTAGTCGGTTTTGCTTTCTATCTGAGCATTTCCTACTATTACATGACCAACGGACATACCGTCAACTTTCAGGTCATTTGTTCCGCCATACTGCCCTGCGGCAGGCCACCAGTTATCCGCACCTGCTTCTGTCGGGACAGATATAAGTGTTGTATCAATTATTTTGTCACCGTTGCCGTCAAATTCTGTAAAGTCCTCACTGTTTTCAAATGCCTGAAAGACTTCGTTTATCAGACTGACATGATATATATCGCCCTCATATGCAGACTTGTTTTCCTTTGTGGTATAGCGGAAAACTTTTCCGTCAAGCTTCATATTTCCCTTTGACGAACGGTTGTAGAAAGCGGACATACTTTCAAACGGATAATTTCTGTCATCTTCGTTTTTGTCACCGAAAGCGATTTTTTCTATTTCTTCCGTTGATGGTTCGTACTGATATTTACAGTCGGGAAAATCAACATAGAATATGACAAGTTCCGCATAGTTTTGAGAGGGCATAGAACCGTAGAGGTCTTTGACGGGTGCTTCAATAAATTCCGACGTTACGGCAGTTGTGGAAGAAGTGGTTTCCGAATCCTGCACAGAACTTGTGGAAGTGGTGGTTGTTGTGTCGGTTGAATTTGACGACGAAGAAGTTTCGGTATCGTCTGACCATTTGTATACGGGGTCTCCCCATTGGTTTATTACATACTTTCTCATCATAATCAGGTCAAAAATATCAACTTTTCCGTCCTGATTTATATCGGCAGTCTGTAAGTATTCAAGTGAGTTGTCAGGGTCACTTCCGTTGACTGAATAGTAATTGTAGTCTATATGATAGGAATTATCGGACGTAAGGGAGAGCTTATTGAGAATATGTTTGGAAAGAAGGAGCAGGTCGGCAATATTTACCTCAGAGTCGTTGTTGAGGTCGCCCATACAGCCTATCTGCTGCCAGCCTGCGATTACAGGAAGCGTTACCGCACATATCGAAACAGAAAACGCAGCAGACAACGATATGATTTTTCTTTTGAATGATTTCTTTTTCATTGTAACATCTCCTTTATATAATATTTATGATTATGATTATGAAAAATGCGGACGGTTCTGCCGTCCGCATTGCGTTGACTTATTTAGCGTAGTCAGTAACTCTGCTTTCACGGATAAGATTGACTTTAATCTGTCCCGGATAATCCATTTCGGACTCAATCTGTTGTGCAATCTGTCTTGCGACAAGTACCATTTTCTCATCATTGATGACTTCGGGTACAACCATGATTCTGACTTCACGTCCTGCCTGAACAGCAAAGCATTTTTCAACACCGTCATATGAGGTGCAGATTTCTTCAAGTTTCTGGAGTCGCTTGATATAGCTTTCATAATTTTCGCTTCTTGCGGCGGGTCTTGCTGCGGAGATAGCGTCGGCAGCCTGAACAATGCAGGCTATAACCGTTTTCGGTTCAACATCGTTGTGATGTGCCTCAACGGCATGAACAACAACAGGACTTTCGTTGTATTTTTTACAAACATCAACACCTATCTGAACGTGAGAGCCTTCGATTTCGGAAGTAAGAGCCTTACCGATATCGTGTAGAAGTCCTGCACGTCTTGCCATATTTGCGTCTACACCGAGTTCGGAAGCAAGAACTCCGCAGAGTTTGGCAACTTCAATAGAGTGGTCAAGCACGTTCTGTCTGTAACTTGTACGGAATTTAAGTCTGCCGATAAGCTTTATAAGTTCGTGGTTTATACCATGGACGTTTGTTTCAATAACAGCACGTTCGCCCTCCTGCTTTATACGATATTCAACCTCACGGCGAGCCTTGTCAACCATTTCTTCAATGCGTGTCGGGTGAATACGACCGTCAGCAATAAGCTTTTCGAGGGCAATTCTTGCAACTTCACGACGAATCTGGTCAAAGCACGAGAGGGTGATAGCTTCGGGGGTGTCGTCAATAATGAGGTCAACACCTGTAAGGGTTTCAAGAGTACGGATATTCCTGCCCTCACGTCCTATAATACGTCCTTTCATTTCGTCATTCGGGAGAGGAACAACAGAAACGGCGGCTTCTGAAACCTGGTCTGAAGCAACTTTTGCGATAGCAAGGGAAATATAGCTTCTTGCCTTTTCGTGACACTCATCTTTAATCTGCTGTTCATAGGCAGCTACCTTGACGGCTTTTTCATGTACGAGGTCATCTTCAAGTTTGGAAATTATGTATTCCTTTGCCT
>CAMWGS010000017.1 GCA_947173865.1 uncultured Ruminococcus sp. | reverse complement strand
TATATTTAATTAACAAAAAGAGAACAGGAATAGTTGATGCATTATTATCTACATTAACATGGATTGCAACATTAATGTTGACTATTTTATTCTTATTAAGCGGTATTTTCTCTAATGGAGAATTCAATTATATATTACTATGGTTAATATCTACGCTCCTTGTTTTAATGGGAACAATATTAAATATTAGAGAATTGTATATACCATATATGGGTGTCCCTAAACCATTTCAAAAATATTTTGATGAAATTGATTTTTAAATCTATCAAGTTATTTATTTTCTGAAAAAGAAATTCATTTAAACTTGTATGAACGTCCTGCTTTTATGATAATCTCAAAAATATTATTTATTATAAGGAACGACAGCTTCAATTTCTCCATATGTTGCAGAAATTCGTAAAGTATTTATATTATTTTTCAGGACATATTCCGTTTCACTTTCAATATCGAATTCGCCCTTTAAAAGACTGTGTAAAGCATATTCGTCAAGCGGTTTATCGAATGAAACAGTTGCAATACAATTGTCTGTATATTCAGAAACGTCGGACAATGTTATTTCTGTAATTCTTGCAAACCATTCAGGACATCTGTCAGAAAGATATTCAAGAATCATGAAACGGATATGTTTCTGAAAATCTGTTCCCTCATTTACAATAATTTCTGAACTAATCTCGCCATTCATAACAGGCATTACAGATGAAACATTATCGTAATTATCAAAAGTCATTCTGAGAGTGCTTATATTATTTTTCAGAACATATTCTGTTTCCGATTCAATATCACATATACCCGTTACAAGGCTATGTAAAGCATATTCGTCAAGCGGCTTATCAAATGAAATGGTTGCAATGATTGATTTCCAGTTAAAATAGCCTGAACTATTGCTTTCAACGTCAAGAGAAATATTATTTACTCTTGCGTACCATTCCGGAGAGCGTTCAGAAAGATATTCTTTTGCGGTAGAAATCAATTCGTTTGTGAGATTTGAGTTATGCAGTTCATATTCTGGAATCTGCATATCCTCACTTTGGACAAGATAAGACCTCATAAGAACAAGGTCGGCAGAATCTGTGTAACCGTCCTTGTTAATATCGAAACAGGATGCGTTGCAGAAATCCGTGTTACTTACTTTTATGTTCTCCACAACTTTTCTGTTTTCTGCACTTGCCGTTACACTGTAGACACATACTGCAGTAATGCTGATAACGGAAGTTAAGATTATACTTTTTCTGATTTTTTTCATATAAAAAACTCCTTTATTTTTAATTTATAAATAATATGTTATGCATATTTTACTTTTCTGAAAAAGAAAGCTATTCATGCTTGTTTTTCTGCATTTCCTTGTAACAGTGTAGAATAGCACGACAGGCAGCCAGACTATCATGTCTTTTATCATTTTTCCAATTGTATTTGTAGTATTCAGCACAGTCAGAAAGTTTCTGCCACTTGTAACTATCGAAATAATCATTCCATTCACCATAGATTTCAGCAAAATCTTCCATTACATCAACTATTTTAGCAGTTGAAAATACTTCGGCAAAAAACAGAAAATCTATGTCAAACGACGTGTTGTATCCGATGATAATATCAGCAGATTCTATGATTGACTGTATTTTATCACGTTCTTTCCATATTGGCGGACAATTTTTCACCATTTCAGGGGAAATTCCGTTTATTGCTTGTGCATCACACCAACTTTTTACCCTTTGTGGCTTGAAATACTGATTATATAACGTTTCAGCATTTTCATCAATTATCGACAATTGTAAAATTTCATCTGCATCAGAGTTCAGACCGGTTGTTTCAGTATCGATTACTATCCGTTTTGGATTTTCCGGTAAACTTGCTTGTTGAAATTTTTCGCTGTAATACCGACGAGCAGAATTATATATGTCATTCTGATGATTCAGAAGTTTTACGTGTTCCAACGACGGATAGTTGTAATAAGCCAGAAGATAGTCAACTGATACATCAAAGTACAGTGCTATATCAAGTAGAATATTTCCGTCCGGTACTGTTCCATGACTTTCCCATTCAGTGAATGAATTTTCATCGAGTTTAAGGTCATTAAGAAATTTATTTTTTGTTATGTCATTCTTATTCAACAGTGAGTTTAAAGTATAAAAGAATGCTGTCATTGCTTATTTTCATCTCCTCATTCTTTTTAATATTTTAAATGCGATGTTAATTGGAATAAACGCCAAACATATTAGAAGCCCCTTTGCACATATATTTTTCAAATCATTTATAATTTCCAGTATACCATCTGTTTTATCAGCAGTTTGAGTATTTGCAGATTCATTTGACATACTTGAAATAAGTTCTTTTATATCCTCCGAAAAGTGTGTAATAAACAGAACGACTACAACTATTGCCAAAATACTGAATATCAATCCTGTAATAGCAACACCGATATTGAAAGTATCACTGTTGCTGGTCTTGTTTTCTTCTATTGGACATTTTTTTAATTCTTCATTATCTGCCCAAAATCCTTCAGGATTTAATTTAAACTGTCTGAGGCTTGTAACAACAACATATCCAGAAGTATCATTATCTATAAGAATACAAGGTTGATTATTTTTGTAATAGTAAGTAACATGCCATTTAGTGCCACTTTCATCGTAAACATAATCATTATTGTTTACATATTTGCCATTTTTGTCTTTTAGTTCCGAAGCAATCTGAATATAAAATCCGCTTACTTCATAAGGTTCAGTTTCACTTACAAGAAAGTAAGAATAATGTTTTCCGGTCTTTTGTTCTATAAAAGCTGTAAGTTCGTCAAGATACGAATGACGTTGTTCATCATCTTCCGGAAGTTCCGAATATGGAATAAATATTCTTTCATTTTCTTTAAGAACATTCAAATCTATATTGCTGAATTTTTCTGACAGGAATGTTTCATTATGTATATCATAATTATCAGATTTCTTTTTAAGGTCTATTGACATATTTTTTCTATCCTCCTTAAATACGCCCCTGAACAGGAACGTACTTTATTTTTAAAAAAGAAAATTTAGTTTCTTTATCCAAATAAAATGAATAGGTTGCTGATAACGTCGATAATTATAAATACGATTATAACTATAATTTCCGAACTGGTAATACCACGAAGCAAAAATTTGCCAATTTTAAATAATAGATAGCATACACCTATAGCAACAGTGGCTAAAATCAAGAATAATAATATACTCATTTTTACTCTCCATAATGTTTATCAGTAAACTGCATATCTTTATTCCTCCTGTACAAATTTACATTACCTTTGTGTGTTCCAATCTTCTCTGCATTGTTCAATGCTGTTTGACTGTATACCTTGACAATCACAGTCGTGATTTGAGCAAATAACTCTATACGGAGAACCGCTGTAAAAGTCCTTACCGTCTTTTCCTACAAACCACGGATAACCTCCGCATTTGGGACATTTTTTTAAATTATCCCAAGGGTGAATACAACGTCCTCCGCCTGCAATGCCTAAAATAACACCGTTGACTGCGGTTTCGCCTACGCTTCTTTTTGGGGCTGTTATGAAATTCATTTAACCTCTACCTCCTGAGTAAAATATGACGGGACTTGTGCCGACTTATTATTTGTTGTATCAAGTCTTTCAAAATTGTTCCGGAATATATCCTCGAACTCTTCCTTTGAAATGTATGTCGGACTAAGGAAATAAGGATTATCCCTGCTTACCAGTTCCTTTGTATAACCCACAATTTCATATGAAACATTTCCAAGCAGCTTTAACAGTTCGGACTGCGGAATAAATTCAAACAAATTATCTTTATCCGAAACGCTGCACCTGAACAAATCACAGGCATACACTTTCCTGTTTGAATCAGACATATATACAAAGCTGTCATCGGTATTGCTGTAAAGCAGTTCTTTGCCGTCTTTTCCGTGTATTTTGAAAACAGCATTAATTGTTAATGCACCTATATCTTCACCGTTATATGTAAATCTGTCGGCAAGAAACATATAACTGTAACCAAGTCGGTATTTTTTCATATAATTTCACTTCCTTGTTTTTAGCAATTCTTTCTATGCAGTGAGGATATACCTCAAAATAGTTTTAAAATATATCCTACTATATTTTTAATCCCAAATACAAGCATTGTGCCGGAAATTGCAAGAAAAAAACCATTCAATATCTTCAAAATGCAATCCGACAACCCTGTGATTTTGAAATTCAGGTCGTTACTGAACGATGATTTATCCCTGTTCTGCACCCGTTTTATATCATTGATAATAGAAAGCAGTGACTTTATAAATAAAACAAGTAAAAAAATTATAAAGCATATGCAAGCTATCAAAGTAGGAATTACTTCATTTGCTTTCATTAATCGTCAATCTCTTTCACAGTTTTATGTCAAAGGGAATGGAATATCTCCGTATTCGAGAATATTACAGTCGTCATTTTCAGGTATAATATTGTCAAATTCAGGTGGTATATCCAACATAAAACGTATCATTGCCTCAACGTTCCAATCGTCGAAAAACAAATCTTCTAAATCAGGTCTTTCTCCGTTTATCCATGCATTAACTAATCCGTCGAATTTTTCAAAAGAAATATCAGTCATTTCCAATTTTCCTTTCTGTACTGTTTGAAAGGGGAGTTTCATTTTTTCTTGCATCTGTAATATGCAAATATAACGGGCATTGGAAGTGATATAAAATACATAGCTTTCAATACCCAAAACATAACATTAAATATGGGTAAGGAAAAATCTATTTTAAACAAATTTTCAAAATTGAAAATAACCATTCCAACAGCTGTAAAAGATAAAATATAACAAAGCACTGCCAATGAAGCAAAACAAAAATTTTCTTTTCGTTTGAATACGATAAAGTAAAATGTGACTATTGTCATTGCCATTAACAAATACGTAATTACCCAACACAAAGTTTCTCACTTCCTTACCGTTCCCATTTGATATGTGTCACCACGATAAACCCTCATACTTTACTGAAAAAGAAAATCATGGTCTGAAACGTGCCTTGTTTCTTTCGGCTTCTTTGGTCTGATAGAGAAGTTTCTGAAATTTTTCAAGAAGTTCTGTTTCTTCAGGATTGTCGGTCAGGCTTATGTAAGTCGTAAATATGGACTCAAGGTCAAAATAATGTTCATGAATGAAATCCGCAAGAGTGCTTTCTGTTGTAGGTTCGTCTGGTTCTGATATGTCATCTTCCGAAAATGTGTTATATGTAACACTTTCTTCTGGTGCGTCATCAGATTCTGTCATATCGTCTTTTGAAAATGTGGTATTAGTACCACTTTTTTCAGGTTCGTCATTATGCTCTATCGTATCATTTTCTGAAAAATCATTATTAAAATCAATTTCTTCCGGTTGGTCATCAAACTCTGTCACATCATTTTCTGAAAATGTGGTATTAGTACCACTTTTTTCTGATTTCTTTTTAGGTATGTCTTTGGGTTTGAGATTATTTAAGCCTGATTGAGCGATTTCTTCTTGTTCGGACTTTTCAAGGCTTGCAATTTTATCAGCTGCATGAATTGAGAGTTCACCATTTTCGATAGCATTTTTTACTGGTTCAATGGCGTTGTTGTCAATGTTCTGAATTTTCTTGACTTGTGATGCAGAAACGCCCAGATACTCTGCTAACTTATCTCTCACACGCCCAAACTTCTCACCGGCACTCTTTTTGTTTTTCAAAATCCTGTCTACGATTTCGTAACTCTTCCACATTTCTGCATCAGAAATCTGACGGCTTGAAATATTCATCAGCACAATGTCAAGAAGTTTGTCGTCGTTATCATCGTAGTTCTGAACCAGACAGGGAAGATAACGGGAAATATTCTCCCCGTTATCAAGCAGATACTGAACGGCTGCTTTTCGTCTGTGACCGCTGATAATTTCATAACCGCTGTCGAGTGGACGGACAACAAGATTATCCTTTACACCGCCCTGACCAAGAATTGTTTCGGCAAATTCTTCAATGCGGTTTATATCAAAAAAGTTATCCTCAGAGTTGTGCAATTCGTCAATGTCAATCATCTTTATGCTGTCGGTAAGCGTGTTGGCGACGATTGCACCGAGATTTTTCAACATCATTTTTGCCATAATCAGCAACCTCCCATAATTTCGTTTGCGAGTTCTTCGTAAGCGTTTACGATTTTCCACGAGTTCTTATTCTGTGGAACATTCTTTTCACGGAAATACGCTTCAATCGGAAGACCGGCTTTCTGACTTTCACGGACTGTCTTTGAATAAGGAATAACAGTTTTCATAAGACGGTCTTGCAGAATCTTTCTGAATTCCTCAATGATTTCCGCATCGTTGTGTGACTGATACATGGTTACGAACACACCACCAAGTTTTACGCCCTGTTTGTTGATTTCGTCCGTAACTCTTTTAAGACCGGCAATTTCAAACTCACCAAGAATAGTAGGAACATAAATCACATCAAAGTGTCTGATTATCTGTCTGACCTCATCGCTGATTGTCGGAGGTAAGTCGAACAGAACAAAATCGAATTTTTCGATTTCTTTTTCAGTAAGGTTTTTGTAACGTTCCCAAGTTGTGTGGGAGATTCTCTCGTAGTCCGTCGGTAAAACCAGACTTGAATTTGTGTTTGTCATGAAAAATGAAAAGCAGTTTTCCTGAGTATCGCAGTCAACGACAAGCACATTCCTGTCTTTCTTCTGAAAGCTGTATGCCAGATTTATAACGGAAGTTGTTTTTGCAACTCCGCCTTTGTTATTGAATATACCGATTTTTTTAGTGTTTTCCATTAGATTCAATCCTTTCTGATTTACTTTTCTGAAAAAGAAATATATGATGTAGGTATGCAGACCGCATACACCTTTTTCCGATGTACCTACACCCATACATACACCGTTTGAATTTGCCTGTAATAAGCCATTTTTTACTTATGTATATTTTTAATGGTGTAGGTGATGTAGGTATTTTTTACTCTTATAGAAAAAATAGTTTTTTATATATAGTTGTAAACGGTTTTTACCTACACCACCTACACCCACTATTCCCATTGCGCGAGAAATAGCCTTTTTTATGATGTAAGTATACCTACACCGCATCTACATTACAGCCTACACCACACTGCTAATGTAAAAATACGGATGTTCATCTTTCCACTGATTGTTCATTTCATATTCCGTAAACATGATGCCTACTTTAGAACGTTTAGTCATATCGCTCCAGTTTTTCTTGCAGAACGCCGAAATTTCTTTCCTGAACTCCGGAGCAGACGGAATGCGTGTAAGTCCCTGTTCTCCGCACCAATGACGGAAAAATTCATATATTTTCTGTGAAGTAAGAGAAGGTTTTTCACCCGAAACAAGCAGTCGTGTATAAGTTGTCCAGAACTCTACCGGATAGGAATTTTCACGTTTGTATTCGGTAAGATTTTCAAGGCAGTCCTGTGTAATGCTGAACTGATAATTCCGTGCAACAGCTTCTCTCAGAGCCATGACTGCTTTATAAATTATGCCGTCACGCTCATCAAAAAGTTTGCGTTCAAGATTAGGGTCAAGCTGATTTTTAGGCACAACATTATCACATTTGACAATGATAATTCTGTCATAAACATGGTCACCTTTATCACCACCAAAGTGTGGTAAATCGTTCATTCCGTACAACAGAAGTCCTTTAAATCTGAAATCGAATGGTTCTTTGTTTTTGAATTCAATCGAAATGGAATCACCGCCTGTCAGGTTCTTAAAAACTGCATTTTCCTCAATTTTCATGAATGCCAAATCATTGGAGTAAATCAGACGCTTGTTGTATGCGGCAGTTTTGCCGAATCGTTCGTTAAGACTTTTCAGGTCACGTTCCGCAGCGTTCTGAGAGCCAATCAGACTTGCAATCAGATTTATCAGCGTACTTTTTCCGGTATTTCCCTTACCGAGCAGAAACATTGCCTTTTTGAAACGCCAGCCCTGAATATTGGAAATAACTGCTCCGATATACTCTAAAATCAACTTTTGTGTGGAAATATCGCCATTTGTAAGCATATTCATGAACTTATCAAAATTAGGTGTCGGAATTTCCTTGCCACTCCATCTGCACGGAATCTGTATTGATGACATAAGTTCCGGTGTATGTTTGATGAGTTTCAGAGTACGGATATTTAAAATTCCATTCTGAAAATTTATATAATCCTCACTCGTATTCATGACATCATGCGGACAATGCAGACAAGTATAGTCCAGAAGTTCAAGAGCCTGTTTCAGTACTGCCGGATTCAGAAGCCTGATATTAAAATCTTCAATATATTTCATGAATATCTGCATAATATCGCTGTCATTGGCAGTCTGATAAACACCATTCTTGTATATGTAGCGGATTTCACTGTCCAATGCTCCGTTACGAAGCATTATACAGGTTTCAGACTTCTGAAAAAATTTGTACAGAAACGGTACTGAAATCTGAACTTTGTCACCTTTGTCCACAATGAATATCGGGCGAACCTGATAGAATACCTCATCTGTTTCGCTGTTGGTAAGCTGTTTCTTGTACCACAGTTCTCCGGCATTATATGCACTTTCCGGAGTTGTGTAATTTACATTTTCGGGTTTGATTTTTGCCACGAAATTTCCTCCTTTTTTTAACTTTTCTTTTCAGAAAAGTATTGACTTTTCGGGGAAAACATGGTATAATAATAACATCAAGTTAATTCATGTTTTCCAATTTTTAATGCAGTGGTTTTGCCTGAACCGCTGCATTATTTTTTATGTGTTATGATAACCAACCGGAATTTCACCACGTCTTTTCAGTTCATATCTGAGTGCCGCAACGGACACACAACATGGAACAGGTTGACCACAACTGACTTCATTCCAAATTCTGTTACGAATTTCGTTCAGTGTCCAGTCTTTAACCTTTTCCAGTTCCCAGTCGTAAACTGGTGTACCATTGTATTTCCTTATTGTTTCCTTATATTTCACTTTGTTCACCTCCTGACTAAAAAACATTTTAAAATTCGTCATTTCAGTACCATTCTCCTTTTTCAGTGATGTGAAACCATACCCCTTTAAGTTCAAAGCAAAGGTATTCGGTAACATTCTTTCTGCACTCTGAAAATGGAACATTTTTGTTGAACACATACCTATGCAATCTACGTTTTTTGCCATTATGGTTAATTGAATCTATCACGATTCCCATAGTTTCCGCTTCATTTTCGCCGATTTTCATGTCATACTCCGTTTCAGCTACATAATTAACAGCTTTCGGTCTGAGTTCAAGTCTGCTGTTCAGACCGTGAGCATTATAGAAACGCAGAACAGTTACATCAAACAGATTCCTATTTGCATCAGACAGTCCGGAGTAACCAGACAGTTCACGAACATCAACGCCATGAATCTCTTTCAGGTCTTCCAGAGTGCGGAGCTGATAGTCAGTCAGACCACGCTCTTCATACTTCTTGGTCATTTCTTTGTAGGTCATGTAAATTCCTCCTTATAAATAAAAACTTCGTCCATTCAGAACGAAGTTTTTTTGCTTGCATACTCCGTGCTTGGTGGTATGCGTATATTATATCATAATCCGACATTGAAGATATGTTCATGGACTACGACCTGCTTTACTCAACAATACAGAATATCAAATGTAATGGCTGCTATGATGATTTTCTTATGGAAATGTAAACATTAAGAATTAATGACATAATCTGAAAATTAAAAAATAATACCGCCCAACATATAAATAAAAAAATATATGAAAGGCGGTATTTTTTTATGAATTTACCAAAATTTAATTCCAATGAGGAACTTCCTCTTGTGATGACGGCAAAGGATATTGCAGGTTATCTCAATATTTCGCTGACATCAGGCTACAATCTCATGAACTCAAAGGGCTTTCCAGTCCTTAAACTCGGCAAACAACTCCGAGTTACCCGTGATAATTTTCTGAACTGGCTCAATAACACAAACGAGGTGATTTACAAATGAAAAAAGGCAATAACGAAGGCTCAATCCGCAGGCGTTCCAACGGTACATGGGAAGGACGTTATTCGGATGGTCGTGACGATAAAGGCAGACAGATTCAGCGTTCCGTCTACGGCAAAACCCGCAAGGAAGTCGCTGAAAAACTCAACGCCGTGCTTCATAATAAACAAACAGGTGCTTATGTTACCCCGAACAGACTTCTGCTGAAGGACTGGCTTATACAGTGGCTTCAGAACTACGCTTCCGTAAGTATCAGACCTTCAACCTACATAAGCTACGAAGGATATGTCCACAACCATATTATCCTGATATTAGGCGATATTCCGATACAGCAGGTTACTCCTGCCGTAATTCAAAACTTCTATAACCAGAAGTTCGAAAACGGACGAACCGACGGCAAAGGCGGTCTTTCGGCAAAGACAATCCGCAACCTCCACAATATGTTTCATCAGGCAATGGAGCAGGCTTGTATCAACGGAATAATCATAAACAATCCGACTCACGGAACGGTTATTCCACGTCAGGAGAAGAAGGAAATGCGTGTATTGTCCGTAGATGAGCAGGCAAAACTTCTAAGTGTAATATATACCCACAGGCTCGGATTTGCAATTCTTTTTGACCTCGCAACAGGCTTACGTATCGGCGAACTCTGTGCATTACGCTGGACTGACGTGAATTTCAACAAAGGTACTATAAAAATCAGCCGTACCCTCCAGCGTATCAAGAAAAATCTGAATGAGCTTGAAGAAATTGATGAAGATGACGAAGATACCTGCTCCACTACTCTCATTGAAGGTAATGTCAAAACTCCGAAGGGATACAGAGAAATTCCAATTCCACAGAATGTCTGGACCATGCTTCTTGAACACAAGGAACATCAGCAACAGGAATATATGTCTCTTGGCGTTCCTATTATGCCAAACGGATTTGTATTCTCAATGCCGTTCGGTACCTGTGTTGAACCTCATACAATGCGTGATGCTCTGAATTATCTGCTTGCGGTAGCTGAAATTGAACACGCAAATTTCCACGCACTACGCCACACTTTTGCAACAAGAGCTATCGAAAATGGTGTGAATATCAAGGCTCTCAGTGACATTTTAGGTCACGCTACTGTACAGATAACTATGGATTTGTATTGCCATTCCTCACTTGACCTTATGCGTGACAGCATGAACAAAATAGCTGGTCTTTTCTGAAAATATGAGCGGAGCGTAACTGCTCCGCCCATTTATTTTTTTAATTAATACCAATCATGCTTTTCATCACGATTGATAGCCTTAATCTGCTCCATTTCATTGTCGGATAATTCAAATCCGAATAAGTCAAGATTCTCTTTGATATGGTCAGGATTGCTTGAACCAGGAATAACAATAACATTCCTTTGCAAATTCCAGCGAAGAATGACCTGTGCCGAAGATACACCATGATTTTCCGCAATTTTTTTAATTGTTTCATCACTGAGAAGTTCGGCTGTATATCCTCTGCCTCCGAGCGGATACCAACCTTGTACAACAATTCCAAGCGACTGAATATACGGTACAACTTCAATTTCCTGATAATATGGGTGTATCTCATTCTGTACAACAGCAGGCATAATTGAAATCTGTGACAGAAAGTCTTCCAGTTCTTCAATGTACCAGTTTGAAAGTCCGATTGAGCGGATTTTTCCGTCAGCAACAGCCTGTTCCATAGTCTTGTAAGCCTCTACATCATTTGTTCCAGGATGATGCAGTAACATCAGGTCAATATATTCCACACCGAGTTTTTCAAGTGCTTCATCAATCGCATTTTCAGCATCTGCATATTGATTCGGATATAGCTTTGTTTCTACAAAGACTTCTTCTCTCGGAACACCAGACTGCCTGATACCTTTACCGACAGATTCCTCATTATGATACATATACGCTGTATCAATAAGTCTGCCACCACTTTGCAGTTCAGCAACAACAGAATTGACACAGGTGTCATCAAGCAGACTATACGTTCCAAGTCCGAGAATCGGCATTTCATAACCGCTATTAAGCATAACAGTTTTACTCTTCATATCGAATACTCCTGTTTTTCTTTCAAGAGAAAATGTAACCAATACACTGCCTGTTCCAAGAATTTCTTTTAATTCTGACTGCGTTATATTATCAATTTTGCCAAGCCGTGTAAAATTCCATGTATTCTCATCGTAATAAATTGTAACCTGATTACCCTGATAAAGAATAATATCTCCTGCCTCAGTCGTAATTTGTTCATCATTTTTCGGTAGATTTTCGGATAATCTGCCGACTTTTTCAAAACCGCCGTAATCATTCATTTCAATCGTCAGCGGTTCAGACTTTATCAGTTCTGCAAATGCCTTTGCGGAGGAGTTATCTGCAAGAGTTGCCGTAAGCGTATGTCCGTTTACTTCAATATTCATTTTGGTTTCAGTCTCCTTTTTCGATACAGGCAGAGTATCAAGCCATTCAGAAACATCTTTTTCTGTTGATGAAGCCGAGAATCGCTTTCCCGAGAGTAACTCCCCGTATTCCACGTCAAGATTTTTAATATTGCTCTCACTTGTACCAATTCCACTGCTGTGAGAGGTACAGAATGGAATCACTGTTGCTCCCGAAAAATCATAACTCTCCAAAAATGTATCTATAATACGAGGTTCCTGATTCCACCATATCGGATAGCCAACAAAAATTGTGTCATATTGCTCAATATTTTCAATGGTATCTTTAATCTTAGGACGGACAGATTTGTCATTCTGCTCACGATTGGCACGGCATGACGAATCAGAGTATTGAATATCTTCGTCAGTATATGGTACAGAAGCCTCAATTTCAAAAACGTCTGCACCTGTAATATCAATGATATAGTCTGCAATCACTTCCGTTGTACCTGTTCTTGAAAAATATGCTACAAGCGTATCAGAATGATGTTCAGTAGTTGCAATAACTTTCTGTCTCATAAGGCACAAATCAAATACAGACCATTTACCGTCTCCGTCAAGGTCATATGGTTTCCCATTTAAATCTTCCTGTGTTGGTTTTGCAAGTAGAAAATCCTGCAAATTATTCAAATCCTGAATAGTAAAATCCTGCTGTAAAGTATCTGAAACAATTGCAGTCTGCGATGTAATAACTGTGCCGTCCGCCATTTTGTCGCAACCGTTAACGCCGAATGTTCCTGTTATTGCTGTCAATGCAGTAAACACCGAAAGTATCAGTCTTTTCATAGCTTTCTCCTGTATATTTTAATTATTTCAGATACTCACGATAGAAACTTTCCAGCTTGTCAAATGGGATAATATCCATACAGTCATACAAATCAGTATGAACGGCATTCGGAATAATCAGCAGTTCTTTGTTATCGCCTTTGAGATTTTTAAAAGCGTCCTCACTGAAATAACGTGAATGTGCTTTTTCTCCATGAATAACCAATACAGCACTACGGATTTCATCAGAATACTGCAAAATCGGCATATTCATAAATGAAAGTGCAGAAGTTGTATTCCAACCTCCATTGGAGTTCAGTGAACGTTTGTGATAGCCACGATTCGTTTTATAATAATCGTAATAATCCTTTACATAGAAAGGTGCATCTTCAGGAAGAGGGTCAACAACGCCTCCGCCAAGCTGATAACTACCGTTTTTATAATCCTCTGTTCTCTGTGCATTGAGAGCCTTACGCTGTTCATAACGTGCATCTGCGTCCATTGAATCAAAATAACCTCTTGCATTCACACGAGTCATGTCGTACATAGTTGAAGCGACAGTTACCTTGATACGAGTATCGTTTGCAGCCGCATTCAGTGCCATACCACCCCAGCCACATATTCCAAGTATACCGATTTTTTCTGAGTCAACATTTTCCTGTACTGATAAAAAATCAACTGCTGCGGAAAAATCTTCTGTATTGATGTCGGGAGATGCCACGTAACGAGGCGAACCACCGCTTTCACCTGTAAACGACGGGTCAAAAGCAATTGTCAGAAATCCACGTTCCGCAAGCGTTTGTGCATATAATCCCGACGACTGCTCCTTGACTGCACCGAACGGTCCGCATACCGCAATAGCAGGCAGTTTTCCTTCTGCATTTTTCGGCTCGTATAAATCTGCCGCAAGCGTAATACCGTAGCGATTGTGGAATGTAATTTTTCTGTGATTTACCTTATCGCTTTTCGGGAACGTTTTATCCCATTCCTCAGTTAAAATAAGCTTTTCGTTTTCCATATTACTTTACCTCCATAGATTTTTTCAGTGTGTATGTGAAATAGTCAAGGCAGTCAATCTGCTTGTTGTACTCATGTATGCTGTCAAGAAGTTTTCGACGATAGTCGTAAAGAAATTTCTGTAATGCTGAAAAGTTCTGATTATCAAGCATTTCTAGACATTCTGCTATTTTATTTTCATCAAGACCAGCATCAACCAAATTTTCAGTTATGACAGCAATTCTATCGGTTGCCAGTGCCATTTCATCACCTCCATGTTCTGTAATTTCAGTATAGCACAGAATTACCAATATGTAAAATATCTATTTGTAATTGCTTGTCATTCTTTACAGGAATGGCAAAATATGATATAATAAAATTATCAGATTATGGAGGTTTTTAATATGGAAATCAGAGTATTACGCTATTTTATGGAAATTGCAAGAGAAGAAAACATGACAAAAGCCGCAGAACGACTGCACATTTCACAACCATCACTTTCAAAAGAAATCAAAAAACTTGAGGAAGAACTCGGACACCCTTTATTTATCCGTACTAATAAAAATATGCGATTGAATGATGAGGGAATGCTTTTACGAAAACGTGCGGGAGATATTCTCGCAATGGTAGACAAGACCGCCGAAGAGTTCAGTATGCTTGACAGTATCACAGGCGGAGAAATACGAATAGGCTGTGCTGAGAGTATACAAATAAAATATCTTGCCCGTATAATAAAATCATTCAAAGAAAAATATCCTGATTTTATTTTTCATATTTTCAGCGGAGATACTGAACCTGTTGCAGAACGTCTTGACCGTGGACTGCTTGACCTTGCTGTGATAGTTGAGCCTCCGAATTTATCAAAGTACAATTATTTACTTATACCTAAAAGTGACAAATGGGGTGTTGTTATGTGTCGGGAAAGCAATCTTGCTGAAAAAACAGCATTAACTTTTGATGACTTGTACGGTCTGCCATTGTTTACATCAGAACAAAGTACCCGTGTAGATTTTCCACGCTGGTGCGGAGAAAATTTTGAAAAATTAAATATTGCAGGAACATTTAATCTTGCATATAATGGTTCTATATTTGTGCGTGAGGGATTGGGGTATCTGCTTACTTTTGAGCATCTGATTGATACAAGTAAAGAAAGCGGACTTTGTTTTCGTCCTATCATGCCACCACTTGAAACAAAAATGTATATTATTTGGAAGAAGTATCAGATTTTTTCGCCTATTGCAGAACTGTTTTTAAAAAGTTTAAAAGAAAGTTTCAGCTAAAAAATCTTCGATTGTACTTTCACTGAATATCAAACACGTCATTACCGTTATCATTGGACTGATTAAAAACTAATCCCATTAGGTCATATTAAATATGATAAGCCTAAACAGAATGAAATATTCTGTGTATTTCACAATTACAACTTTTATATCGTCTTATATCATGTGCATACTGTAACAAAGATAAGTAGTATATATCCGCACATGATTAATTTTATTTACTAATCATCAAGTGCAAGGAGTTATTTCCAGATAATTTGTTAACCTGCGTTAACACAAAAATCAAAAAAATAGTTCCATATCCATAAACTCAAAACTCCGTAAGGGTATGAAACGTCAAATTCCGTTATGTGAATAAAACATAATCCTCGCAAACAACGTGTTTACGAGGATTTTTGGTTGCGGCGGCTGGATTTGAACCAACGACCTTCGGGTTATGAGCCCGACGAGCTACCTAGCTGCTCCACACCGCGATATACTTTCAAGTCACATCATCTCCATGCGACTATATTAGTATATCACGTTTTTCCAGAAAAGTCAACATC
>CAMWGS010000016.1 GCA_947173865.1 uncultured Ruminococcus sp. | reverse complement strand
TGATATAATATGTATGTAATGTAAAAGGAGGAAATTATTATGAATTACAAAAGACTTGAAAAAAATTTAACAGACAATATAAAAGAGGCACAGATAAAACTGGGTTTTGAAAACAGACCGATGAGTTTCAATTATACGCTTAGTTCGCTTAATCATCTTATCAGTGAAAATCTTGATTCCGACAGCATGAAAACGGCACTTGAAGATTTTGCTGTAAAAAGCTGTGAAAGACTGGGAGAAATAACATTCCGTCCGATAAAGGAAGGCTTCTGTATAACCGTGTCGGATAAGGGTACGGCTTATGTAAACAGTCTTTATGGATTTGAATTTATTACAGAGTTTGTGAATACTGTCCGTAAACACGGCATTTCTTTTGAAGATGTTATGTCGGTATTCGGGAAGTATTCCGACAACGTAGTTATCGAAAAGAAAGAAAACGGAGAATTTGACTGTCTTGTGTACTTTGCCGACGGAAATCCCGATGAATATTTATATTGTATTGCAATGGAAGAAGAAATAGACGGACATATTCATATTACTTATCACCGTTTTATAAGGGAGGACTATGAAGAATTCGGTTTCTGAAAAAACTTTCCTTATTGCAGGGATTATAATTATTTTTATGTCATATTTTTTTATAACATCTGAAAGTGTTCTGACCGTCCATGACGATATACTGACCTATGCGGAAGTTATGCACGGTGACCTTATCGAAACTGTAAAAAGCTATGCCGTGAACGGCAGAATAAGTCATATTCCCATGACGTTTCTGCTCTGGATACCTTATTATTTTCATTCTGTGACTGCTGTGAGAATTTTTTCAGCCGTATCGGTAATTTTCAACCTCAGTGGTCTTTATGTACTTGTAAAGAATAGTTTCGGCAGATATAATGCATATCTTGCTTGTCTGCTGTTTATTTCGTTTGCGTGCATATCAAATCAGCATAATCTTTTTGTCGCATATACTTTCGCACATCAGTTACCGGTCGGAATTATTCTCTTTTCGCTTGACCAATATATAAAATATCTGAAATACGACAAAATCCGACATAAAATAATAAGTGCCGTACTGTTTTTTACAGCCTGTTTCATGTATGAGGCTATGACAGTATTTTTTCTGATGTTTGCAGGAATTTCGTTCTATAGAAATAAAAGTGAAAATTTCGGCAGACGTATAAAGTATTTAATAAAGGATGTATTTTTTCACGGTGTCTTTCTTTTTGCTTATCTTGTGATATATGCGTTATGGAGATATTTTTATCCGTCATATTACGACGGTACAACTTTCTTTCTGAAAAATCCACTCATGAGCATACTTGCACTGTTTAAATTTTCCTTTGGTATGACACCAATGTTGCCGTTACTTGTAATGCTACTGAAAAAGTATATAACATGGAATGAATTTATTCACTCACTGAGTTTCTGGAACATTCTTGCTCCCATTATTGCAGGTACGGCATTTTACAAAGTATTTCCGAAAATAAGTAAACCCGAAAGAATAACTCCGTCGGTGATTTTCTGTATTTCGGGAATGATTATTCCGAATGTTCTCATAAGTCTTACAGAAAAATATACCTACTGGGCAAAACAAAACGCTTATTCATATGTACCGTCATTTTACAGCTATTTCTTTATGATTATACTTCTGAATGTTTTGTTTTCAACATTTAAACGTGGAAACGTTGAAAAGCCTGTTAAAAAAGTGCTGAGTATCTGTGTAGCATTGGTAACGCTTGTATGTTCGCTTGGAAATACAGCATGGAATACTTATTTCAGCAAGAATCTTGACAGGTACAAAGCTTTTGAAGAGGCCGTTTCTTCCGAATATTTTGATAATATCACGGACGGTACTGTCATATATATTCCCGATTATTCGGGAATTCACAACAATATGGAACTTACCGAATATTATGCAGATGTGTATATTTCGGTAGATGTGACATTTGAAAACAATTATGATAATATCGATTTTTCAAAACCCGTTGTTTCAATGCTCTATGATGAGGACACAAAGAAAATCACTGTTGAAAGAATAAACTGAAATTTACCACATATTCCGCCTTAAAATCACAATATTTTCTTCACCTTTGATAATTGACATTGACTGTCTTGCATGATATAATTAAACTGTTGGCATATTATGTATATTCATTTGTATAGAATGTATTGAACGCCTGAATTTAAACTTATGGAGATAACAAATGTACAAAACAGTAAATAATATCAAGATAAATTATGAACAGAAAGGAAGCGGTGATTTAATAGTACTGCTTCACGGCTGGGGAAGTAATATAAAGCTTTTCGCCAATCTGATTGACCTGCTTTCAAGAAAATATACCGTTGTTGCAATGGATATGCCCGGATTTGGTGAGAGTCAAGAACCGCCGTCGGCATGGTGCGTTGACGACTATGTTGATTTTGTCATTGACTTTCTTAAAGACTACAACAACAAAGAGATTATGTTTCTGGGTCACTCTTTCGGCGGACGTGTAATTATAAAGCTCAACAGCCGTAAAGACCTTGACTTCAGAATAAGTAAGGTTATACTTGTTGACAGTGCAGGAATACTTCCGCCGAAGTCAAATAAAAAGAGTTTCCGTACTTACTATTACAAAATAGGAAAAGCTTTTCTGTCTATGGGATTTGTGCAGAAAATAGCTCCCGACGCACTGGAAAATTTCCGTAAGAAAATGGGAAGTGCCGACTATGCCGCTGCCTCTCCGCTTATGAGACAGGTTCTTGTCAAGGTTGTAAATGAGGATTTAGAGCCACTGATTCCTAATATAAAATGTCCGACGTTGCTTGTGTGGGGCGTGAACGATACAGCTACTCCCCTTTCGGATGGTGAAAAAATGGAAAAACTCATTGCTGATTCGGGACTGGTAAAACTTGAAAATGCAGGTCACTACTCTTTCCTCGAACAGCAGTTCACTTTCAACCGTGTAATGTGTTCATTCCTGAAGATTGAAGATTAAGGAGACTGATTATTTAATGTATACTTTATTTTTCTGCATATACGCCGTTATAACACTTATAGGTATAATATTTTACGGACTGCGTGAACTGCATATGCTACAGCTTAACGGATACAAAACCCCCGAACATTCGTGGTGGATGAAAAAGAATTTTAAAAGATATATTTTTCCGCTTGTACTTTTTGCAGGACAGTTTGCTATGCTTGCAACAGGTTACAATATACCGTTGCTGACAGTATTTGCAATCTGCAATATTTTCTTTACTGTTCTTAATCAACCCAGCAAAAAATTCAAGAAACCGCTTAAATATACTGCACGTGTGAAAAGAATGATGGCTACATTCTTTATTCTGTTGGCTATAACGTTTGCAGTAGGTATTGCTTCGGGACGAGAAGAAATTTTATATGATTGTGGCTTTGGCGGAGTAGAAATAGAATGGTTTAAAAATAGTATACCTTTTATTCTTGTAAACTCCACACTGTACCTCACTCCGTTGCTTGTGCCATTGTCAAACCTGATTAACAAGCCGATTGAGAAATATATACAGAACTGGTATATAAACGATGCTAAAAGAATCCTGTCCGAAATGCCCGACCTCCACAAAATCGGCATTACAGGCAGTTACGGCAAAACAAGTATGAAATTCTATCTGAGTGAGTTATTAAGTTCACAGTATAACACACTTAAAACACCCGAAAGTTTCAACACACCTATGGGCGTAACTATCACAGTAAGACAGCATTTAAAGCCTACACACGAATATTTCATATGTGAAATGGGTGCAAGACGTGTACACGAAATTAAGGAACTTTGCGAAATTGCCCACCCTCATAACGCTATTATAACTTCCGTAGGTCCTCAGCACCTTGAAACTTTCAATTCAATTGAAAACGTAGTCAATACAAAGTTTGAACTTGCGGACAGTGTTCAGGCAGTGGGCGGTAAAATCTACCTCAACGGTGACAATGAACTTATCCGCAAAAAAGCCCCTCAGTACAAAAATGCCGTTATGTACGGTTTGCAGGAACACAATGACTACCGTGCCACCGATATTTCCGTATCTGACAGAGGAACGGAATTTACAGTGACTACTCCGAACGGTGAAAACTGTCATTTCACTATGAAGTTATTAGGTGAACACAATGTGCAGAATGTCTTAGGAGCTATCGCATACTGTCATGGTATAGGAATACCGCTTGAAAAACTTCTGCTTCCCGTTAAACGTATTTCTCCGGTACCACACAGACTACAGCTTCTCGACAAGGGCGGTAACCTTACCTACATTGACGATGCCTACAACTCCAATCCAAGCGGCTGCCGTGCGGCTCTCAACGTTCTCGGACTTTTTAACGCCTGCCGTATCCTTGTTACTCCCGGTATGGTTGAACTCGGTGCAAAACAGGAGGAACTTAATTTCGAATTCGGACAGGAAGCCGCAAAAGCCTGTGATTATATCGTACTTGTCGGAAAAACTCAGACAGTACCGATTTACAACGGCATCAAAGATGCAGGCTATGATATGAATAATGTCTATGTTGCGGACGGTCTAAACGAGGCTCTCGCCAAAGTTCAGGAATACAGGACAGACAAGAAAAAAATCGTCCTTCTTGAAAACGACCTTCCCGACAATTATTAATTTATATAAAAGGAGTAATTTTATTATGAAAATCAATCTTGCTGTTCTGTTCGGCGGAAAAAGCGTCGAGCATGAGGTATCCGTTATTTCGGCAGTTCAGGCTATGGCAAGCATGAACAAGGAAAAATACAATATTATTCCCGTCTACATGACCAAACAAAACGAATTCTGGACAGGTGAAAAACTTTTTGACATAAACTCATTCAAGGATATTCCCGAACTCTTAAAAGAGTGTACGGCTTGTGTTTTTGTAAGAAGTGAGGGAAAAGTACAGCTTATCCGTCAGAAGATGAAGAAATTCGGTTCTAATGTTATTTCGGACATTGATGTTGCTTTCCCTATAGTTCACGGTACTAACGTTGAGGACGGTGCTTTACAGGGATATTTACAGACACTTGATATTCCATATGTTGGCTGTGACGTTCTTGCATCGGCTGTGGGTATGGATAAGTTTGTCATGAAAATCCTGCTCAAAGACGCTGGTTTTCCTGTGCTTGACTGCTGTCGTTTTTCTTCTTTTGAGATTGACGGAATTGAAGAATGTGCGGACAAAGTTGAATCAAAATTCGGTTATCCCGTAATTGTAAAGCCTATAAATCTCGGTTCAAGCGTTGGTATTTCCAAAGCTTCCGACAGGGACGGTCTTATTAAATCAATGGAAAACGCCTTTGAATTCTCGGACAGAATCCTTGTTGAGCCTGCCGTTGTAAACCTCAAGGAAATAAACTGCTCGGTAGTCGGTGACAGTGAATCGGCAGAGGCTTCAATATGTGAAGAACCTGTACAGGCAAGTGATGAGGATATTTTAAGCTTTGGACAGAAGTATCTCGGCGGTAGTAAGGGAAGCAAGGGTATGGCTACTCTCAAAAGAAAAATTCCTGCCGACATTACTCCCGAACAGGACGAATTTGTAAGAAAAATTGCCGTTGATGCTTTCCGTTATCTCGGCTGTAACGGCGTTACACGTATAGATTTCATGCTTGATATGTCCGATAACAAAATATACATAAATGAAATAAATACTATTCCCGGTTCGCTCGCATTCTACCTCTGGGAACCCAAGGGCATTAAATATGCCGGACTCCTTGAGAGAATGATACAGCTTGCACTTAAACGCTACAGAATGGGTGAAAAAATAAACTATTCGTTCGATACAAATATACTTGCTATGGGCGGTAGTTTCGGTGCAAAGGGAAGTAAAAGATAAGGAGAGTTATTTATGACCGAAAAGGAAAAATTACAGGCAGGTGAACTTTACAACGGCAACGACAGGGAACTTGTTACGGACAGAACAAGCGTAAAGAAACTATGTATGGAATACAATTCCGCCACTTATAACGATTTTCAGAAAAAAGAAAGACTGCTGGGCAGAATTATTGCTTTCAAAGGTGAGAATACATGGATTGAACCGAATTTTTTCTGCGACTACGGCTATAATATAATACTCGGTGACAATTTTTATGCCAATCACAATCTTGTGATTCTGGACTGTGCAGAAGTTATTTTCGGTGACAATGTTTTCATAGGTCCAAACTGCGGATTCTATACGGCAGGTCACCCACTTGACTATAAGACACGCAATGCGGGTCTTGAATATGCAAAGCCGATAAAAGTCGGAAATAACGTATGGATTGGCGGAAACGTCAGTGTTATGCCCGGTGTTACTATCGGTGACAATGTTGTAATAGGCGGAGGAAGTGTCGTAACCAAAGACATTCCTTCAGGTGTTGTTGCAGTCGGTAATCCGTGTAAGCCTGTGAAGGATATTACCGAAAGTACTTTTTTACAGGAAGAAGAACCACAGGAGGAAGTGCCTGTCATTGAAGAAGTAAAGAAACCTAAAGTAAAACACTGGACTGTTGAGGAAATAAACCCTGACAGCAAAAAATAACAGATTAATAAAAGGAGGGCAAGGCTGTGAATACACTTCATTTCAGGTATGCGGTCGAAATTGAGAAAACACGTTCAATCACTCAGGCTGCCGAAAATCTGTACATGGCTCAGCCTAATCTGAGCAAAGCTATAAAAGAACTGGAAAACACTCTCGGAATAACTATATTCCGTCGTACATCAAAGGGCGTTATTCCGACTGACCAGGGACTGAAATTTCTGGGATATGCCAAGCAGGTTCTTATGCAGATAGACAACATGGAAGCTATACATTCACCCGAAAAATACAAAAATAACAAACTTCGTATTTCCGTTCCCCGAACGGGTTATATTTCAAAAGCTTTTTCCGAATATATCGCAGAAACCGATAATTCTGACGATATGGAAGTTTATTTCTGTGAGACAAATTCCCTGCGTACTATAGAAAACGTCCGTGATAACGGTTACGATTTCGGAATAGTAAGATTCAACACCGCACATGAAAAATATTTCACCGATTTCCTTGACGAAAAAAATTTAAGCAGTAAATTACTATGGGAATTTGAAATGCTGGCAGTCATGTCAGACGAACACCCTGCCGCACATTCCGAAAATCTGCAATATTCTGAACTTTCCTGTAAATATATAGAACTCACTCAGGGTGACGACGCTGTGCCGTATGTTTCGGGAGCTGTCGAAAAACTTTTTGCTGCAAACCGTCCAGCCGACATTCCTGTAAGAAAAGTCTGTATGTACGACAGAGGCAGTGCTCTGGACTTTCTGCTTACCGTTCCGAATTCATTTATGCTTGACTCTCCTGTTCCGAAAAGTCTTTGCGGAAAATATAATCTTGTTCAGAGAAAATGTGATTTCCGTGACAACAGTTTCAAGGATATGCTCATATATTCCACAGGTCATAAGCTTTCCGACATGGAATTGCGTCTTGTAAACAAGTTCTATGAAGTCCGTAATGAAGCGGCATTTGCTGAATATCGTTAATCTGACATATAAAAAACGGAATATAATTATTCTTTGTGCAGAAGTGTGATAATATTACAGCACGTTTACATTAAAGAATTTTTGTGCAGATTATATATTTTGATAAATCTGTTTTAACACTTTCAATATCGATAACAGAATATCGATATTGAAATATTATATTTCCTTGTAAAAGAATCATGTGATATAATATTTATAATCCGATGTCGTCCGCTTGGGGACGGCACATTTTTATGAAAGGAAGGCAAAGACAATGTTTGAAATTGCAGAAAAGAAAAGTCTTAATCCGACTGTTACCCTTATGAAAATCAATGCTCCGAAAGTTGCAAAAAAATGTGAACCGGGACAGTTTATTATTCTCAGAACAGATGAGGACGGCGAACGTATTCCGCTTACTGTTGCTGATTTTGACCGTGAAAACGGTACAGTTACAATTATATTCCAGATTGTAGGTGCTACTACAGAAAAGCTTAATCATATGAATGTGGGAGAATGTCTGCATGACTTTGTAGGACCTCTCGGACGTGCAACCGAAATGGACGGTCTTAAAAAGGTTGCAGTAGTCGGCGGTGGCGTAGGTTGTGCGATAGCTTATCCTGTTGCAAAGAAACTTCACGAACTCGGTGTAGAAGTACATTCAATAGTAGGTTTCAGAAACAAGGACTTGGTGATTCTCGAAGACGAATTCAAAGCGTCAAGTTCTGAATTCGTTCTTATGTCGGACGACGGTTCGGCAGGTGAAAAGGGTCTTGTTACCGACGCTCTCAAAAAGCTTATCGAAAGCGGTGAGAAGTACGACCGAGTTATTACAATAGGTCCGCTTATCATGATGAAATTTGTCTGTCAGCTCACAAAACAGTACGAAATTCCCACAGTTGCATCAATGAATCCAATAATGATTGACGGCACGGGAATGTGCGGAGGATGTCGCCTTACAGTCGGCGGTGAAACCAAGTTTGCCTGCGTTGACGGTCCTGAATTTGACGGTCACCTTATAGACTTTGACGAGGCTATGGCTCGTGGTGCGATGTATAAGCCGTTTGAACGCAAGGCACATGAAGATACTTGTAATCTTTTCAGTCAGGAGGTAAAATGAAATGCCTAATATGTCATTAAAAAGAAACGAAATGCCCGTACAGAATCCGGACGTAAGAAATAAGAACTTTGAAGAAGTAGCACTCGGCTACACGGAAGAACAGGCTATAGACGAAGCAAAGAGATGTCTCGGCTGTAAGAACAAGCCATGTACAAAAGGCTGTCCCGTACAGATAGATATACCGTCATTTATTCAGCAGGTTGCAGATGGAAATTGTGCAGAAGCTTATAAAATAATAACAGAATCAAGCTCACTTCCAGCGGTATGTGGCAGAGTCTGTCCGCAGGAAACACAGTGTGAATGTAAGTGTGTAAGAGGAATAAAGGGTGAACCCGTTGCAATAGGCAGACTTGAAAGATTTGTTGCAGACTGGCACAACGCACAGCCCGAAACTACTGTTGAAAAGCCTGTTTCAAACGGTCATAAGGTCGCTGTTATAGGTTCGGGACCGTCGGGACTTGCCTGTGCAGGAGACCTTGCCAAAAAAGGTTATGATGTTACGGTATTTGAGGCTTTACATATCGCAGGAGGAGTTCTCTCCTATGGTATTCCGGAATTCAGACTTCCTAAAACTATCGTTCAGAAAGAAATTGACGGGCTTAAAGCACTTGGTGTAAAAATCGAAACAAATACAGTTGTCGGCAAGACCGTTTCTATAGATGAACTCATGAAAGAAGAAGGATTTGAAAGTGTGTTCATCGGTTCAGGTGCGGGACTTCCGAGATTCATGAACATAAAGGGTGAAAACCTCAGCGGTGTATATTCCGCAAACGAGTTTCTTACAAGAATCAATCTCATGAAGGCATACAAGCCAGACAGTTCCACACCTGTTCAGGCAGGAAAGAAAGCTGTTATAGTCGGTGGCGGTAACGTTGCAATGGACGCTGCACGCTGTGCCAAGAGAATGGGTGCAGATGTATATATTGTCTACAGACGTACAGAAAACGAACTTCCTGCCCGTGCCGAAGAAGTTGAACACGCTAAGGAAGAAGGAATTATTTTCAAGTTCCTTACAAATCCGGTTGAAATAAAGTCCGACGAAAACGGCTGGGTAAAAAGTATAGTATGTCAGCAGATGGAACTTTCCGAGCCTGACGCTTCAGGCAGAGCAAAGCCTGTTCCTGTTCCGAACGCATTTTTTGAAATCGAAACAGACAGCGTTATAATGTCAATCGGTACATCTCCAAATCCGCTTATCAAGTCAACCACAGACGGTCTTGACACTCAGAAGTGGGGCGGAATTATTGCGGACGAAAACGGTCTCACTTCAAAAGAAGGCGTTTATGCAGGCGGTGATGCCGTTACAGGTGCAGCAACAGTAATTCTTGCTATGGGTGCAGGAAAAACCGCAGCGGCAGCTATGGACGAATATATGCAGAAGAAATAAAAACGTGAAAATCCTGTTGTATGAAAAAATCAAAGGGAGGTCTGTAAATTGGCTAAAAATATAACTTCACAGACATTACAGCGTCTCCCCTTATATTTCAGCTATCTTGTGTCACTTCCCGAAAGCAGAAAATCAGGGAATATTTCCGCCACAGCCATTGCCGACGCTCTTGGTCTTAATGACGTTCAGGTGAGAAAAGACCTTGCCTCCGTAAGTCGTGGAGGTCGTCCGAGAACGGGATATATCACTGCCGAACTTATCGACGATATCGGTCGTTTTCTCGGCTTTGAAAACCATGACGGCGTTGTTGTGGCAGGCGTGGGAAATTTCGGCAGAGCTATGCTCGGCTCGGACAGTTTCGCAGATTACGGATTTGACATTTTATGCGGTTTTGACTGTAACGAAAAACTTGCGGGAACTGTTGTAAACGGTAAACCCGTTCGTCACATAAGCGAAATGAGAAATTTCTGTCTGAGTGAGAACATAAAGACGGGCATTATCACTGTTCCCGAAAAATCCGCACAGGAAGTATGCGATATAATGACGGAATCAGGTATAAAATATATTCTGAATTTTGCGTCTGTACATCTGAATGTACCAAAAAACGTTATCGTACACAATGAAAATATTTCAATGACACTGGCAATGCTTGCAAGACACAGTTTTTTTGAAAAGGAGCTGACTTTTCGTTAAAACTTAAAGTACTTTTTTATGTATCTGCTTACGGTCATATAAGATATGGTCATGTCAGTTTCTGAAGTTATAAAATCTGCGATTTTCTGACACGAATAATTTCCGGAAACAATCATCTCGTCCACCTGTTCTCTGACTTCGGGGGAAAGTCTGAATATTTTTGATGAATTATATTTGTAAGGCTTTTTGATTGCCTTAACAGTGTCTTTAGGAAGTGTCAGGAAAGGTGACAGTACTTTGACAGTTTCGCTCACTGCTTCAACGACAGCTTTGTTAACTATCGTCTCTATCTTTTCATCAAGCACTTCGCTGACAATTTTTTCAATGTCTGAATGGATATATGTTAACTGTTTTTCCATGCTGTTGAAGGCTTCTATGTATCTGAGCTTCCATTCGAGAGCCTTTTTTCCTGTGAATCCCATAACGAGAAGTGAAAAGCCGTCACGGGTCATGTCATAGCATTTCTGAAATCTTCCATAACTGTCTGCATATGTGTTTTCAATAAACATATTTTGAATATCAAAAAATTCTGATTTGACATCGGCTGAAAATTCAGCCGATGTTTGCTTTAACAAATTTTCGATGGATTGAACTATATTTTTGTGCTGTTTGCTAAAGTCTTTCGCTACCTGTAAGCTTGATACGGTAAGGACACCATTGGCGTTGTTGATTGTGATTTCATTCATAAAAAATCATTCCTTTCATTAAATAAAAAAATGTCGATAACAGAAATTACCGACAGTGAAAAAGTCTTGACAAAATAAACCCTATATGATATAATTATATAGTCATAGGGCGTATTGCTTACAAGCTATTACAAAGTTAGTTGCGGTAACTTCTGTTTTGGTGTCTGATTCAGGTTTGCAGACCTTCTTCAGACGGTGGGCGATATGCCCTGTGTTTATAATATCACATAATCCATAAAGTGTCAAGTAATTGTAGAAATGCACAATAATAAGCTAATTTACATATTTATATACACCGCTGAAAATTCACACCATTTTGAAAATCAGCCTTGACAAGTCGGAAATTTTGTGATAATATTATTATAACATCATAAATCAATGACGAGGAAGGCTTTTTTTCATGATTGTCGTTTTCAGAGAAACCGCTGTTTGCTGTGAGGCGGTAACGGCAGGAAATAAAGCACACCGCCTCTGAGAGTGCCTAATAAGCAACGGTTGCTCCCGTTACCGAGCCAATGAGATACGGAAAATATATTTTTTCTGTGTGAATCAGGGTGGAATCACGGTTTATAATCGTCCCTTGTGCCTTTTCGGGTATGAGGGACTTTTTGCGTAAAATTATTGACAAGGAGATGAATATATGAATCAGATTCAGTACAACGAAAAGGAAGAAGCCTATGAAATCACCTACAAACTGTGGGACAATTCAGTTACTGTGCGTTTCTATGTTGAGAAACAGCAGGAAATTATGGACAATTTCAGCGAAATCGCTCAGAAACTTGACAGGCTGAACCGCAATAAAAAGAAAATTGCCGAAATCATCGCAGATGAGGGCTATTACGGCGGACTTTCGGAAACTCTTGCGGAATGTCTGCAAATCACAAGTGCTTATGTTGATGTTGACGAGGACGGCGTTGTTGTGTGTTTCAATGTTGACAGCACAGACGGTTATCTTGTACCTCTTACTATGGAACTCGGTGCGGACAACGGCATTGAAGTAACAGGAAAAGTTTAAAATTTATTAAAGGAGAAGAATTATGATTAAACTGACACTTAAAGACGGAAGTATCCGTGAAATCGAATCCGCTTCACCTGCAAGCGAAATCATCAAGGGTATCGGCATGGGACTTTATAAGGCTTCATGCTGTGTTAAAATCAACGGAGAAGTTAAAGACCTCAGAACAGTTATAGACAGTGACTGTGATTTTGAAGTATGCACTTTTGACAGCGTCGACGGAAAAAAGACTTTTTGGCATACTGCCTCACACATTCTTGCACAGGCTGTAAAGAGACTTTATCCTGAAGCCAAGCTTGCAATAGGTCCTGCTATTGACAACGGTTTCTATTACGATTTCGACCTTGAAAAGCCTTTCACTCAGGAAGAACTTGAAAATATTGAAGCAGAAATGAAAAAAATCGTCAAAGAGAGTTTACCTCTTGAACAGTTTGAACTTTCACCTCAAGAAGCTATTACAAAGCTTAAGGAAATGGATGAACCATACAAGGTTGAACTCTGTGAAGAACACGCAGACAAAGGTGAGCCCATTTCATTCTATAAACAGGGCGAATTTGTTGACCTCTGTGCAGGTCCTCACCTCATGACAACTGCTCCTGTAAAGGCTTTCAAACTTCTTTCATGTACAGGTGCTTACTGGAGAGGTTCGGAAAAGAACAAGATGCTTTCAAGAGTATATGCCGTTGCTTACCCGAAAAACGCAGAACTTGAAGCAGACATTAAGCAGAGAGAAGAAGCAAAACTCCGTGACCACAATAAGCTCGGTCGTGAACTTGAATACTTCACAACAGTTGATGTTGTCGGACAGGGACTTCCGATTATACTTCCAAAGGGTGCAAGAGTTATTCAGACACTTCAGAGATGGGTGGAGGACGTTGAACAGAAACACGGTTATCTGCTTACAAAAACACCTTACCTCGCAAAAAGAGAACTTTACAAAATTTCAGGTCACTGGGACCACTACCTTGACGGAATGTTCATTCTCGGCGACCCGCACGACGAAACACAGGAATGTTTTGCACTTCGTCCGATGACCTGTCCTTTTCAGTATCAGGTATATCTAAACAGACAGCGTTCATATCGTGACCTGCCCATGAGACTCGGCGAAACATCCACACTTTTCCGTAAGGAAGATTCAGGTGAAATGCACGGTCTTATCCGTGTAAGACAGTTCACAATCTCTGAAGGACATCTTGTACTCCGTCCCGACCAGCTTGAACAGGAATTCAGGGACTGTCTCGAACTCGCTAAATATATGCTTGGTACAGTCGGACTTCTTGAGGACTGTACATTCAGATTCTCACAGTGGGAGCCTGCAAATCCCAAAAACAAGTACGAGGGTACTGCTGAACAGTGGGAAGAAGCACAGTCCGTTATGGCTAAAATTCTTGACCATCTCGGCGTTGAATACGAAATAGGCATTGACGAAGCTGCTTTCTATGGTCCTAAACTTGACATTCAGTACAAGAATGTTTACGGCAAAGAAGATACTCTTGTTACTATTCAGATTGATATGCTTCTTGCCGAACGTTTCGGAATGGAATACATTGATGCAGACGGTACTAAAAAACGTCCGTATATCATTCACAGAACATCACTCGGTTGTTATGAAAGAACTCTTGCATATATGATTGAAAAATATGCAGGTGCTATGCCTTTGTGGCTTGCTCCCGAACAGGTCAGAATTATTCCTGTTGCAGACCGTCACCTTGACTACTGCAATGAAGTTCTTGCAAAGCTTGAATCAGCAGGAATCCGTGCAACTATCGACGACAGAGCCGAAAAAGTCGGATATAAAATCCGTTCCGCTACTGTCGAAAAACTCCCGATTATGCTCACTGTAGGTGATAAGGAAGTTGAAAGCGGTACTGTTTCGGTACGTTCAAGACGTGAGGGCGATTTAGGCTCAATGTCACAGACAGACCTGCTTGTAAAACTCATTGACGATATTGCAAAGAAAGTAAGATAAAAATAAAAGGACGGGCAATAATTGTCCGTCCTTTTTAGTAAGAGGTAAAAAAATGGGTCTTGATTTATACATTGAAACAAAAAATTATTGAAAAGACAACGGGTCACATTATCAGCAAGAATTATGATTTTCCCGATGATAACTATATTGAAATATGTTACTGGTGTTCATGGAGCTTTGAATATATACGAAACGGTCTTGTTGAAATAACAAACAAATATTCAGAAAACAATTACACAAGTAAAGACTTTGAAATACCACTCCCGAAAAACTCATTACATGAAGTTTACAGCTACCTGCTGAAAAGTTCATTTGTTCCTGAAAGTGAATATAAATGGTCTGAAAGTATGTCACGGGAAATGTCTGATATTGAGGACGCTCATAAATTAAGGCATTTCATATGGGGATTTGAATGTATAAAGCATACTAATCGTTCGTTCTGAGTGAAATAAGAAAGTATATTCCGGACAAAAATGACTGGAAAAATCTTAACGAAAGCCCACAGGATTTTGAATGGAAATTCAGAATATTCAATTCATACTGATTAAAAAATCCCCTGTTTTTTGTACAGGGGATTCTTTATCATACCTTTTCGGAATTTATAAACATATCGTAAATTCTGCGGATTGCTTCGGCAAGGTCATGTTCACTTACACCGATAATAACATTAAGTTCGCTCGAACCTTGGTCAATCATCTTGACATTTATTCTTGCGTGTGCCATTGATGCAAAGATACGTGCAACAGTACCCCTTGTATTCTTCATACGGCGACCAACAATGGCGAGGAGTGCTATACCGTCCTCAATTTCGATATGGTCGGGAGCAACTTCCTTTCTCATGTCGGCAAGAACTTTTTCACGTACAGGGTTAAGCTCTGCACTGTCAACAGTAATGCTCATTGTGTCGATACCGGACGGCATATGTTCAAAGGAAACACCGTTTTCATAGAGAACTTTAAGGACTTTCATTCCGAAGCCTTTTTCACTGTTCATCATAGCCTTTTCAATGTTTATGGTGCTGAAACCCTTTCTTCCTGCGATACCTGTAATTGTATGGTTGAGGCTTTCCCTGCTGAAATCAAAGTCGTCGGAAACAATCATAGTACCTGCATCTTCGGGACGGTTTGTATTTCTGATATTAATCGGAATACCTGCGGAACGTACAGGGAAAATAGCGTCTTCATGAAGAACTGAAGCACCCATATATGCAAGCTCACGGAGTTCCCTGTAAGTAATAACTTCAATAACGTCGGGATTTTCAACTATTCTCGGGTCTGCAACAAGGAAGCCTGAAACGTCTGTCCAGTTTTCGTAAATATCGGCTCTTACGGCGTTTGCAATAATCGAACCCGTAACATCCGAGCCACCTCTTGAGAATGTTTTTATATATCCCTCTGTTGTACGTCCATAGAATCCGGGGATTACTGCATTTTCGAGGTCTTTAAGCTTTTTGCGGACTGCCTTTACAGTGTCATCAAGCATGAGTACACCTTTTGTATCGAAAATAATAACGTCGGCAGCGTCAACAAAATTAAATCCGAGATATGAGGCAAGGACTTTTCCGTTGAGGTATTCGCCACGACTTGCGGCAAAATCCTTTGCGGGACGTGCTTTGAGTTCCTTTACGATTGAATCAAATTCATCAT
>CAMWGS010000015.1 GCA_947173865.1 uncultured Ruminococcus sp. | reverse complement strand
GGTCGGGATTATACAATAATTTATGACGAAAAGAGAATTTTATCGATTAAAAATGTTAATATACAGTATGCAAAACGTGCTTTGGTAAGAAGAAAAACCTACTATAACGGTGATTTCGCAAAAGATAAATATTTCAACAAACTATACATAAAAACTTATATGTGGGAATATACAGTTGAACTTGATGAATATCAGATTGAAACCGCAATAAATGAATTAATCAAAGTATGTTCTTGATTTTAAAGAATTTATAAATTCAGGGAGGTATATTCTATGAAAATGCTTATAACAGGCGGAACAGTTTTTGTAAGCAGATACACTGCGGAGTACTTCATAAAAAAAGGACATGAAGTATATGTCCTCAACAGAAATACAAGACCACAGTCTAAAGGTGTAAAGCTTATAAACTGTGACAAGCACAATATCGGAGACAGATTAAAAGATATTTATTTTGACCTGATTATTGATGTAACTGCATACAATGAAACTGATGTAAGAGATATTTTAAATGCTCTTGACAATTTCGGAGATTATATAATGATAAGCTCCAGTGCGGTATACCCCGAAACTCTCAGCCAGCCTTTTTCTGAGAAGCAGGAATGTGGATTCAATATTCACTGGGAAGATTATGGTACAAATAAAATTGATGCTGAAAAATACCTCCTGAACAAAGTACCCGACGCTTATATTATTCGCCCGCCATATCTTTATGGTAAAATGAATAATCTTTACAGAGAAGCATTTGTTTTTGAATGTGCTGAAAAGAATCTGCCGTTTTTTGTACCCGAAAATAAGGAAATGAAATTGCAGTTTTTTGATATTGAGGATTTGTGCATATTTATTGAAAAAATCATCGCAGACAAGCCCGAAAACCATATTTTTAATGTCGGTAATCCCGAAACCGTAAGTATAGAGGAATGGGCAAGGCTTTGTTATGGAGTACTTGGCAAAACGCCTGATATAAGATGTGTACAGCCTGAAATAAATCAGCGTTTGTATTTTCCGTTCAGAAACTATGAATATATACTTGATGTAACAAGACAGACGGAAATTATGCCTGATGTGAAACCGCTTGAAATCGGTATGAAACAGTCATATGACTGGTATAAAAATAACCGTGAACTGATAATCCGCAAGGATTATTTACAGTACATAAAAAACAATTTAATTTAGAGAAAAAATTATGGAGTTTGTCTACGGAACATGATATAAAGAGGTATAAATATGATATTGCTTGTTGTTGATGCACAAAAACAAATCACAAATAGCAGTTTGTATAAATTCGATTTATTTGTTGAGAATATAAAAAAATTAATTTCAACTGCCCGAAAGAATAATATTGAAATCATTTATATTCGTCATGATGACGGAGATGGGAGTGATTTAACAAAAGGTTCAGACGGCTTTGAGATATTTGAAGAATTTTCACCTTTAGGTAGTGAAAAGGTTTTTGATAAAACAGTAAATAGTTCCTTTAATGGTACAGGTTTATTGGAATATCTTAATAAAAAGCATGAGAAAAGTATAATTGTCATAGGTTTGCAAACTGATTTTTGTATTGATGCAACTGTTAAGTGTGGTTTTGAACATGGATTTGAAATTCTGATACCTCAATATGCAAATTCCACATTTGATAATCAGTATATGTCAGCAAAACAAACTTATGAATATTACAATAAATATATTTGGAATAAAAGATATGCAAAATGTCTTTCAGTAAATGAAATATTGGATTTAATGAGCAGATAAATTTCAGTTTATATAAGTGAATTAATATTCACTTTTAAAATAATGCTTATAAAAAATTTAATATAAAGGAGAAAAATTATGACGACTTTTGAAGAACTTAAACGTCGTGGACTGCTTGCCCAGCTTACAGACGAAAAAGAAATTGAAGAACTCATCAACAAGGGTGAAGCTACTTTTTACATAGGCTTTGACCCGACTGCCGACAGTCTGCACGTCGGACATTTTATGGCTCTCTGTCTGATGAAAAGACTTCAGATGGCAGGAAACAAGCCTATTGTACTTCTCGGCGGTGGTACCGGTATGATTGGTGACCCGTCCGGCAAGACCGACATGAGAAAAATGCTTACCCCCGAAACAATTCAGCATAACATCGAATGTTTCAAAAAACAGATGAGCCGTTTTATTGACTTCTCAGACGGAAAGGCTATCGCCGTAAACAATGCGGACTGGCTTATGAATCTGAATTATGTTGAACTTCTCAGGGAAGTCGGTGCTTGTTTCAGCGTAAACCGTATGCTTACGGCTGAATGTTACAAGCAGAGAATGGAAAGAGGTCTTTCTTTCCTTGAATTCAACTACATGATTATGCAGAGTTACGACTTTTACAAGCTTTTTCAGGAATACGGCTGTAATATGCAGTTTGGCGGTGATGACCAGTGGAGCAATATGCTAGGCGGTACTGAACTTATAAGACGTAAGCTCGGTAAAGACGCTTATGCAATGACAATCACTCTCCTTCTCAACAGTGAGGGAAAGAAAATGGGCAAGACCGAAAAAGGTGCTGTATGGCTCGACCCTGAAAAAACTTCTCCTTATGAATTTTTCCAGTACTGGAGAAACGTTGCCGACGCTGATGTTATCAAGTGTCTGAAAATGCTCACATTCGTACCCGTTGAGGAAATAGAGGAAATGGAAAATACCCTTGAGGGAGCAGGTTTCAACAAGGCTAAAGAACTTCTCGCTTATGAACTTACAAAGCTTGTTCACGGTGAAGAAGAAGCCGAAAAGGCTAAAGAAGCTTCCAAGGCACTTTTCGGCGGTAACGGTTCAAACGAGAATATCCCCGTTGCCGAAATTTCTTCCGCTGACCTCACAAACGGCACAATTGGTCTGCTTAATCTTCTCGTTAAATCAGGTCTTGCTCCGTCCGTTTCAGAGGCAAGACGACTTGTACAACAGGGCGGTATCACAGTGAATGACGAAAAAATCACCGACCCCAAAACGCAGCTTAATCCCGACGGCGTTATTATCCGAAAGGGCAAAAAGGCTTTCAAAAAGATAGCAGTCATATAATCACATACAAAAAAGAGGCTCTTTAAGAGCGATATTTACACAAAAGTAATGCCCGAAAGTAGTTTTCCAACTGCTTTCGGACTTATTTTAATTATTGGTTTATTCGCATAAATCAAATTTGGCAGTTAATCGTTCATTAGTTCCATGATACTATTGAGGTGCCACTTGTTCACACGTTTGTAAAAACTTACATGAGAATCAAGCTTGCTGAATCCGTTTTTCTGATAAAATTTATATGATGGCTTATCACTGTCTGTTTGTAGAAAGATACCCATAAGCCCACGATTTAGTACATCTGTTTCAATCATTTTCATAAAGCGTGTTCCCACGCCTTGACCTTGAAGAGCAGGATAAACACAAAATTCTTCAATATTATAGTTTGTTCCTTCCCACCAATGACGAATCATTCCGATTGAAACAGCCGATAGCTTACCGTTAATAAATAGTCCAAAATTAAGTGAATTAAAAGAACATGATATTTCTTTTATATATTCTTTCAATAACTCCTCATTACTCCAGTTATCATTCCAAGGTTCTTGTTCAAACGCATTTTTGTACAACTCTGCCATTTGAGGTAAATATGTTTCATCAAGTACGATAAATTGTTCAGTGCTATCCATAAAACTCATCCCCTGTAAATTTCGGTTTGTCCTACTAAAATTATACATCAAGAGGAGATATATATCAATAGAAACGCCATAATATTTTTGACTTATCATCAAAAATATTATGGCCAAAAATTTTGATATGAATGTCGCTCTTAACAAGCCTCTTTTTTATTTAATCCTGTTCTTTTTTTATCCTGAAAATAACCCTCAGAACTCCTGAAAGAAATTTCGGACTACGTATCACTACAATTTTCATTATGTATCCCTCCCTTGCTGATATACTTTCATTATATTCAGCAGGAAAAGTTTTGTGCCTATCTTCTTGAACGAACTATAAGAGCAATACCGTTTTTTACCGAAACAACAGCATTATCCGAAATAATTTCGTTGCTCACTCCCAACGGAAATCCCTGAGTAAACGTATAATTCTCCAAAGGATATTTAACACCTGTCATTTTTTCAACATGAAGTTTTTCGGTAAGCGAGAACACCGAAAAATACCAGCCGTCATATTTTTCATACGACTCGGTTCCTATACCCTGTACAGTGATGATATTGTCACAGTCACATATTTTCATTTTACAATCATGTTCATGTGCATATATAAGTGCCTGAATATTAGCAAAAGCATGGTCAAAACGTCCACCCAAAGCACCATAAAGCCTTATATGAGTACAATTTCTTTCAATGGCAATTTTCAGTGCAAGCATGGTGTCTGTGTCGTCCTTTTCGGGAACGCTTCTGTAAATTTCCGTACACTCGGGCAGTTCTCCCGTATACGAATCAAAATCACCTGTTATCACATCAGGAATTATTCCCAGTTTTTCGGCATAAATATAACCTCTGTCCGCACATATCACCAAATCGGCTTTTGTATCAATAAAACTCAGGTCGGAAATTTCACCGCCTGCAAATATTATACAAGTTTTCATTTCAGTTCCCATTCCTTGATTTGTTTTGCTTCTTCGTACATTATACGGTAGCTTTCATGACGGCTTGCGGAAATTTTCCCCTGATTAAGTGCCGAGACAACTTCACAGCCCTTTTCACAAGTATGCGAACAGTCACGGAAACGGCAATTTTCCTTATATTCCCTGAACTCACGGAAACAGTCGGCAAGTTCTTCTTTTCGCACTATGTCATAACGGTTCGTTTCAAACGTCGAAAAACCGGGAGTATCGGCGATATAACCTCCGTCACTGAGTTTATACAACTGTGCGTGACGTGTTGTGTGCTTTCCTCTGCCAAGCTTTTTACTGATTTCTGCGGTCGGGATATTCAGTGCAGGGTCAACGGCGTTCAGCAGTGTGGACTTTCCTGCTCCTGAATTACCCGTCAAAGCACTTACCTTGCCCGTGAAAAGCTTTCGGACAGCTTCAACAGTTTCGGGGTTGCTGTAGTCCATTTCAAGAACGTCAATTCCGATATTCCTGTATATACTGCTTATTTCTGCACTTTCACCCAAATCGGTCTTTGTTATAATCACAACAGGCGTTATGCCTTTGTATTCCGCAATTGCTATGAACTTATCAAGAATAAGATAATTAGGTGCAGGATTACAAGTCGAAACAATAAAAATAAGCTGGTCAAGATTTGCAAGAGGAGGTCGGATTATACAGTTTTTTCTGTCAAGGATTTCTGCTATAACTCCGTTGCTGAGTTCAACTCTGTCCCCGACATAAGGACTTATTCCTCTGTTGCGGAAAATTCCTCTTGCCTTACATTCATATATACTGTCAGGGGTCTCTACAGTATAGAGACCCCCTAAGCATTTTGTTATAATTCCGCTTTTTACAGCTTCACTCATTACTGATAACGAATATACGGGTGATAGTTTCCTTCTGCATCATAGTAACCGTAATCATCAGCCCAACGGTCAAAATCTGCCGGTAAACTCGGGTCAATTGTTGTAGGCTGAGGTGGGTCTGTTACTACGGGCTGAGGTGGGTCTGTTACAGGTGGGTTTGTCACTACAGGAGCATCTGTTACAGGCTCTGTAGGCTCGGGATTTGCCTGTGAATTATCAAAACCGCCTACTGCGTCAAATGCAGCTGCGATGTCCTCTGTCTGAACATTTACAGCACCTGTTGCAAAGTTGAAGTAGTAAGAACCAATCTGAGCTCTTACACCTGTATTCATGTTTGTAAGAACAACAACAACTGATACATTTTCACCCGAACCCTTTACGTTCTGGCTTACCTGTGGCATTTCAGGAACAAGAAGAACGCTTGTAGAGTCTGTAGTTGTTGAACCGTCTTCATTTGTGATTACAAAGTCAATGACAAATCTGCCGTTTGCGTTTGTCGGGAAAGGAATAGTGAACGGGATTTCTCCGTCAGGAGCCTGACCGTTGCTGACATAGAAAATAATTTCTGTACCTTCTTCAACCTTTTCGCCCTTTGCAATACTCTGCTCAATAACCTTGCCTTCTTCTTCATATGAAGCCTTGAGCTCTGTTCTCGGTTTGAGACCTGCATATTCGGCAAGTGTGCAAGCGTCGTCTGCAACCTTTCCTACATAGTCGTCAACACTTACCTGTCCTGCATCAACGCCCATGCTAACATAAAGTACGATTGTTGAACCCTTGTGTACTTCCGTACCAACTTCAGGCTCTGTATTGATTACATAGCCTTTCTGTATTTCCGTACTTGAAGAATTTTTTATCTCACATTCAAGTCCACGCTGTTTAAGCTGGTCTCTTGCAAGTTCTGCATTCATGTTTGCAACATTCGGAACTTCAACTGTCTCCATACCCTTGCTTATCTTTACTTTAAGAACGTCGCCCTTTTTGAACTCCGAACCCGGTTCAATGTCCTGTTCAATAATAAGACCTGCATCAAGTTCATTGTATTCAGAGCCGTCCTCCTGAAACTGAATGTTGTTTCCATACTGACTGACTGCCGCATTGTAGTCCATACCGTAGAAATCTGGCATTCTGAAATCATTTGTCTGACCGTCGCCCTTGATAAGTCCGCTGAGGAGAGTTGCCACGAAAATTACAGCAACTATAATTACAACAACAACTATAGCCGTAAGAACAGGAACAACCAGTGAGGAGCGTTCAGGTTCGTCTTCTTCATCGTCGTCATCATAGCCGTCATAAACGGGTTGTCTTTTGCCTCTCTTAACGGGAGGTTCAGCAACTACCGTTCTTCTTCCGCCTTGACTGCTGTAGTCGTCTCCTTCCTCCATCATCATATCTTCCTGCGAACCGTCATAATAACGTGTACCTTCATCTTCGTCAATATCTTCTTCCTGATAATAACCAAAAGTCATATTAGGATTCACCTTAAAAGCGTCAATATCACTTATCATTTCAGCGGTTGACTGGTATCTGTCCTCAGGAGCTTTTTCCATTGCCCTGAGAACTATTTCCTCAAGACCATCGGGAATATCGGGATTCAATGCTCTCGGACGTTCGGGAATATCCTGCATATGCATAACCGCAATTGCAACAGGGTTATCACTGTCAAACGGCTTGCTTCCCGTAAGCATTTCATACATCATTGCACCGACTGAGTAAATGTCACTCTTTGCATCGGTAACGTCACCGCTTGCCTGTTCAGGACTGATATAATGAACGCTTCCTATAGCCTGGTCGGTAGCCGTCTTGCCTTCTTCACGGGCAAACTTTGCAATTCCGAAATCCATGACCTTGATAGTGCCGTCTGTGAACATCATGATATTCTGAGGCTTTATGTCACGGTGAACAATGCCCTTGTCATGAGCGTGCTGTAAAGCTCTGAGAATCTGTATAACAAAATGTACAGTATCTTTCCATGTAAGCACCTTTTCTTCTTCGATATACTCTTTAAGTGTTATACCGTCAATATACTCCATGACAATGTACTGAATCTTTTCCGAAAATCCGACATCATAGATTTTAACGATATTCGGGTGTGAAAGAACTGCAATTGCCTTTGACTCATTTCTGAATCTGCGGAGAAATTCCTCATTCTCTGCATATTCTTTTTTGAGAATTTTAATTGCAACGTCTTTGTGGTCCATTACGTCCACGCCTTTATAGACTTCAGCCATTCCGCCAACGCCTATAAGCTCGGTGATTTCATATCTTCCGTCGAGCTTTTTGCCAATGTACTTATCCATTCCTCTTCATTCCTCCTGCTTTTATTCAGAAATTACCGCAACAGTTACATTATCACGGCCGCCCTTGCTGAGAGCGAGGTTGATTAATTCTTCTGTGACGCTGTCAAAATCTGAATTCATGATAACGTCATATATTTCATCGTCAGTGCAGTAACCCGAAAGTCCGTCCGAGCATAACAGCAGACTGATTTTGTCTTCATAATCAATTATAAAGGTGTCTGTCTGAACTGTTTTTTCCACACCGACCGCTCTCACAAGCATATGTTTCTGAGGGTGATTTTCCATTTCCTCCTCAGTGATTCTGCCCTGTTCATACAGCAGTGATGCAACATTATGGTCTGTTGTTATCTGGAAAACGCCTTCGTTTTCCACTATGAGATACGCTCTGCTGTCGCCGACATTTGCAATAAAAGCCGATTTATCGGTTACAAAAGCGGCAACACAGGTTGTTCCCATGCCAAAATTATTAAAATCAAGCTTTGCCTTAGTGTAAATAACGGAATTAGCAGCTGAAACCGACGATATAAGAAGCTTGCGGATTTCCTCATCGTCAAGACTTTCGCTGTAGCCGTCAGAAAAACGCTGAAAAAACTCCTCCATTGCAATAGTACTTGCTTCCTTGCCTGCTTTTTCGCCTCCCATGCCGTCGCAAACTACGGCAAGAACGTTGTGACCAAAATATTCACATCGTACTGCGTCCTGATTTTCGTCCCGTTTCAGACCAATATCCGTACCGGATTTGAATCTCAAAAATCCGCACCTCCATTCAGATTACTTTTTTCGGCAGCGTCACGTCTGAGTTGTCCGCAGGCTGCCTCAATATCACTGCCGAGAGTTCTCCTCACGGTAGCATTTATACCCCGTCTGCCGAGTCGTTCCGCAAATTCAGTAACTCCGGCTCTCGCAGTACGGTAGTTTCTCTCTCTGATTTTATTAACGGGAATAAGATTTACATGACAGTTCATACCCCTGAGCAGAACCGCCAACCTGTCCGCATCTCTATCAGAAGAATTGACATTGTCAATGACGGCATATTCAAAAGTTACACGCCGTCCTGTTTTATCTATATAAAATCTGCACGCTTCAAGAAGTTTTTCAATATTATAGGTTCTGTTCACAGGCATTATCTCGGAACGCCCCGAATCGTCCGCACAGTGCAGGGAAACAGAAAGTGTAAGTCCGAGTTTAAGATTTGCAAGTTCATAAATGCGTGGAACAATTCCACAGGTTGAAAGGGAAACGTGCCTGAGACTGAAATTATTTCCATTGCTGTCAGAAATAAGACGGAGGAATTTCAGAACATTGTCATAATTGTCAAGCGGTTCACCGATTCCCATCATGACAACTCCCGAAACACGAACATCGGTATTTTTTTCAGTTTCATAAATCTGCATAAGAATTTCAGACGGACTTAAATTGCGGACAAATCCCGCAACTGCCGAAGCACAGAATTTACAGCCCATTTTACAGCCAACCTGCGTCGAAACACAGATGCTGTAACCATAGTTGTATTTCATGAGAACCGTTTCAACAAAATTCCCGTCTGAAAGCCTATAAAGATATTTTACAGTATTATCTATGGAAGATTCAAGCCTTTTCTGCACAAATAGTCTATTTATACAAAAAATACCATTCAGACGTTCTCTTAATTGGACAGATATATCAGTCATTTTGTCAAAATCAAACACTCTTCTGACATGAAGCCACTGAAAAATCTGTTTTGCCCTGAATTTCTTCTCGCCGTTTTCAACAAGAATTTTTTCCAGTTCGTCAAGGCTGAGACTAAGAATATCAGTTTTTTCCAATTTATCACCTTACTTTTCTGAACTTTGTAATAAAAAATCCGTCACTACCGAAATGGCACGGAAATATATCCGCCATACTTCCGAATTTTTCGCCGAGAGGCTCGGGAAGCCGAACGGGTTCGAGTTCGGGGTGATTTGAAAGAAACTTTTCCGCAACCTGTTGATTTTCTGCTTTACGGAGAGTGCAGGTCGAGTAAACAAGTTCACCGCCGATTTCAAGATAATTCAGTGCATTTTCCGCTATATTGTACTGAATTTCAGGCAGTCCCGAAAAATCGCCGAAATTTTTGTATTTTATTTCAGGCTTACGCCGTATCGCTCCTATTCCAGAACACGGAACATCACAAAGTATTTTGGTAAACTTCGGAAGTTCGCGATTGTATTTTAAAGCGTCACCGACTGATGCCGTCACATTGGAAAGTCCCAGCCTTTCAGCACCGTCACGAATAAGTTTAACACGCTTTTCGTGCAGGTCAAAAGCCATAATCTGTCCCCTGCCGTTCATAAGCTGTGCCATTGTAAACGTCTTGCCACCGGGAGCGGAACATATGTCAAGGACAATATCATTTTCAGTCGGTGCAAGAGCCTTGCAACAAAGTTGTGAAGCCAAGTCCTGAACGTGAAAAAAACCTTTTCCGAAAGCTTCGGTTGACGTAACGTCACCACCAGACAACATGAAACATTCCGACAGAATACCACTTTTTTCAACCTTTATTTTTCCGAGAGAATCAATAAATTCTTCTTCACTGCATTTAAGTGTATTACGTCTTACCGTAACGGGTGGACTGCCCAAAGCGTCGGAAAGCAGATTTTCAGCAAGTTCATAACCATAATCATTCACAAGGCTGTCAACAAGCTCGGACGGTGCGGAATATTTGACAGAATATGCATTAATTCTGTCCTCGGGAAGATTGACTTTCTTTCCTTTTCTTATGAAATTCCTCAGAACAGCGTTTATCATTCCCGAAGCACTTGTTTTTCCGAATTTTTTCGCAAGCTTTACACTTTCATTTACTGCCGCACTGCCTGGGACATTGTCCATAAACAGTATCTGATAAATACCGCTTCTCAGTATATTAAGGACGTTATCATCAAGCTTTTCGGGAGGACGTGAAGAAAACTGTCCTATCACATAGTCAAGATAAATCTTTCTTTCAATAACACCATAATAAATCGCCGAACAAAGCTTTTTGTCACGCTCGTCAAGGTCTGAATTTTTAAGACCACTGTTAAGCTGAATATTGGAAAAGCTTCCGTCCGAAAACGTCTTGCACAGAAGTTTTACAGCTAAATATCTTGGATTTGCCATTGCTTTCCTCCGTCAACCAAGTTTTTCGCCTGACACAAGTTTCTTCCCTCTCAGAAAATCGGCTGTTTTCATGCGTTTACTGCCCTCAAGCTGAATTTCGTCAAACTTAATCAGACCACCGTCACCGCATCTGACAGTAAAGTTATCGGTGTTAACTATAGTACCGTTTTCCGCATCTGAATTTCCCGAAACTATTTCCGACTTAAAAACTTTAAGACGTTTTCCGTTAAGGATTGTAAAGCCTGTAACACCTCTTATGGTGTTGTGGATTTCCTGTACACTCTTTGAGAAATCCAAAGCACTCATTTCTTTTCTTATCATGGGCGAATAACATGACAAGGAATCGTCCTGTTTCTGCGGACTGAGTGTACCTTTTTCAATTTCCTCAATGGTTTCCGTGAGAACTTCACCACCCATTTCGGCAAGTCTTGAATAAAGTTCCTGATACGTCTCATTTTCACCTATATCAGTAATTTTCTTAATCAGCATATCACCTGTGTCAAGCCCCTCGGACATAAGCATTGAAGTAACTCCCGTCTGGGTTTCACCATTCAGCAGACACCAGTTAATAGGTGCTGCTCCCCTGTATTTCGGGAGAAGTGAGGCGTGAATATTGATACACTTATATTCTGGAAGTTCAAGAATTTCTTTCGGGAGAATCTGTCCGTAAGCCGTAACAACAATCAAATCAGGGGAAATATTTTTCAGAATTTCCATAGACTGCTGTGCGTCATCACCTTTTCGGAGCGACAACGGCTGATATACGGGTAATCCGTACTCAAGAGCAACAGACTTTACAGGTGTAGGAATCATTTTATAACCCCGTCCCTTTGGTTTGTCGGGCTGTGTAAAAACCGCAGAAACTTCATGACTGCTTTCTGCAAGAACTTTCAGACAAGGCACTGCAAAATCAGGTGTACCCATAAATACAATTTTCATAAAGTAATCATGCCTCCTTAGGAACGAAAAATTCCTCCACTATTTCAGTAAACACATGACCGTCAAGATGGTCATTTTCATGGTTTGTACACTGAGCCCCGAGACCTGTGAAATCACGTTCCCACCATTCGCCGTTTCTGTCCTGAGCTTTCAGACGACAGTGCATGGGACGTGTAACATATCCCCAGATATTCGGACATGAAAGACAACCTTCCTCAACACGCTGTTTTCCCTCTTTTAAAATAATTTCAGGGTTTATAGCCTCAAAACTACCTTCTTCAAGATGCATGATAAAAATACGTCTGCAAATTCCGACCTGCGGAGCAGCAAGACCTACACCCTGTGCCTTGTCAAGAGTTTCGTGCATATCATCTAGAAGCTGAGCAAGTTTTTTGTCAAACTTTTCAACGGGTCTGCATACTTTGTGAAGTGCTTCATCTTTATCTGTTAAAATTTTTCTGAGTGCCATTTTATTAAATATCCTTTCTTTTTCTTACAAGCCTGTATCGCCGTTCATATCGGCATAAAGTGAAATTTCTGACATTTCCCTGAATTTTGCGGACTTTTTAAGAACATCGCTTATAAATCCTCTTATTTCGGCGGTATTCTTACATTTCATAATAATTCTCCAACGATGTCTGCCGTTTATTTTTCCATAGGAACACTTTAAAGGTCCGAGAACTCTGACAGGCGTTTTCGGATTGAGTGCCCTGAGACTTTCACGCATAAGATTCAGTACGGCATCAGCACCTTTTTTTACTGATATATCGTCTGTGCCCAAAAAACAGAACACACACATATCACAAACAGGCGGAAAAATCATCGTCCGACGCAAAGCAATTTCCTCATTATAGAAACTCTCATAATCCTGAGCCGCAGCAAGATTTATAATATAGTGGTCGGGAATAAAAGTCTGTAAAACTGCCCTGCCACGCTTTAAACTGCGTCCGCTCCGTCCCACAACCTGAGTTATCAGGGAAAAAGTACGCTCATAGCTTCGGAAATCTCCCGCATAAAGTGCCTTGTCAACCGAAAGTACACCGACAAGCGTAACATTCGGAAAGTCAAGACCTTTGCCAATCATCTGAGTACCAATCATTATATCATATTTACCGGTACGGAAATCGGTAAAATTTTTTTCATATGAATATCTTGAAAAAGTCGTATCAGCGTCCATACGGAGAATCCTTGCCGTCGGGAAATACATATTAAGTTCCTCTTCAAGTTTCTGAGTACCGAAACCCATGCTTTTCAGTCTGTCGGAATTACACGACGGACATTTTTTCACAAGTTCTCCCGAATATCCGCAGAAATGGCACATAAGTCTGCCATTTCTTTTGTGATAGGTAAGGGGAACTGAACAGTTAGGGCAGTAAACCGGCTGACCGCAGTCAATACAGCTTATAATTGTATGGTATCCACGACGGTTTAGTAATAACATGGTCTGTTCGCCATTCTGTAAATTGAAATTTATTTCGTCAACAAGTGTACGGCTGAACTCTGTTATATTTCCGTCTGCACGTTCTTCACTCATGTCAACTATATTGACTTCGGGCAAAGACGTATTATGATATCGTTTATTTATTTTTATAAGACGGTAAAGACCTTTTTCCGCAAGATAATAACTTTCTATGGACGGAGTTGCAGAAGCAAGCAGAAGCGTTGAACCGTGATACGCACACCTCTGTTTTGCTACGTCATGGGTGTTGTATCTCGGTGTACTGTCTGATTTGTACGACCTTTCACCCTCCTCGTCCATTATAATAAGACCGATATTGTCAAGAGGGGCAAAAACCGCACTTCTTGTGCCTATTACAATATCAGCGTTTCCGTTTCTTATTCTCTTGTACTCGTCAAGCCTCTGACCGAGAGTGAGACCGCTGTGAATTACAGCTACCCTCTCGCCGAAAAGTGAACGGAAACGTTTCAGAACCTGCGGAGTGAGACTTATTTCGGGAATAAGCATCATCACCTGCCGACCGTCTGAAACAGTATCGGAAATAAGTTTTTCAAAAACTGAGGTCTTACCGCTTCCCGTAACACCGTGAAGCAGGAAAACCGCAGGTTTACGTTTATGAACCTGTTCAGAAACTATATTGTAAGCGTTTTGCTGTTCGTTTGAAAGTAGTGTTTCATTTATGTCTGCTCTGCCGTCAGAAAAATCGTCAACATGGCGGAAAGTTTCCGTTTCATACTCCTCAACCGCTCCGTTTCTGACAAGATTCGCTATAACAACCGCAGTAACTCCGCACATATAAGCCGTTTCCTTTGATGATGCCGTATCGTTTTCTTCCAGAAACCTCACCACCGTTTTCTGTTTTGGAGTAAGGCTAAAATTTTCAGGACAGTATATATATCCGTCTGTAAGGCGTACCATTTTCAAAACAGCATCGCCTATTTTCTGACGGAAAACATTGTCTGAAACAACGGCATTATTTTCACAAAGTTCGTCAACAGTCTTTCTTCCGTTTTCTGAAATGAAATTATTAATAAAATTATTTACACTTTCATCATCGGAAAACTGCTGAATTTTACCGAAAAGTTCCGTCGCCTCACTGCCCAGTGAATTAAAATCACTAAAACTCCTGTTAAGACGAAATTTTTCTTTTACTATCACATTCATGGAAGGTGGCAACATAGCTTTCACAGCTTCAAAATACGTACAGAAAGTATTGTCATGCAGATAAAAAGCCAGTCTGATAAGTTCTTCCGAAAGAACAGGCTCACCATCAACAAGCGAAGAAACAGACTTCAAACCTGAACCGTCACCATCAGTCAGTCTCATAATAACGCCTATTCTTCGGGAGTTTCCCTTTCCGAACGGAACAAGTACACGGCAACCGCACCGAACTGCTCCGCAAATATTCTGCGGAACAACATAGCTGAAAAGCATATCAAACGAATAAAGTGTACCGCTTACAGCAATTTCTGCAATCAGGGACATTATTCACCCGTCTGAGAAAGCGTGCTGACTATTTTGCACTTACCGCTTGCGATTTCCTCAACAGCGGTTTTTACGGGTTTTTCTTCAAGAGTCTCGCCCTTTTCGTAAAGTTCTTCTGAAATTTCCCTTGCACGTTTTGCAACCGCAATTACAAGTGAATAACAACTTTCATTTTTTGAAATAATCTGATTTACCGCTGGTCTAAGCATTTTTTAACACCTCATTTATAATATCGCCCGAAAATTCCGCTTTAAGCTTTTCTGCACGCATTATTGCGAAAAAATCACTTACAGCGTCCTCCAGAGCGTCATTGACAATAACATAATCGTATTTTTCGGCTAAAGATATTTCACCCGCCGCTTCCGAAACTCTTTCTTCAATAACTTCGTCGCTTTCAGTTCCACGCTTTTTAAGTCTGCGTCTGAGTTCGCTGACCGACGGCGGAGCTACAAAAATTGAAACAGCTTCAGTTCTTTTTTCCATGACCTTCATTGCTCCCTGAACTTCAATTTCAAGAATAACATCAATTCCTTTTTCAAGGTAGTCGTCAACTTCCGAAAGAAGCGTACCGTAATAATGTTTACAGTATCCCGCATACTCAAGAAAAGCATTATCTCTGATTTTCTGTTCAAATTCCTCATCACTGATAAAATAGTAATTTACACCGTCAATTTCACCTTCACGTGCTTCCCTTGTTGTCGCCGAAACTGAACACCGGTAATTTTCACATTTGAGAATTTCAGCAAGCATTGTGCCTTTTCCACAGCCTGACGGTGCGGAAAAAACAATAAGCTTTCCCTTATTCATTTTCTGAACCTCCTGAATCATTAAGTCTTGCCGCAAGAGTTTCTGTAATCAGCGACGAAAGTATAATATGTCCGCTGTCCATAACAATCACGGCTCTTGTTTTTCTTCCATACGTTGCATCAATGGCACGTCCGTCGTCACGGGCTTCCTGAATCATTCTCTTTATCGGAGCAGACTCGGGACTCACTATTGTTACAATTCTTTCGGAAGAAATCATATTTCCATAACCAATATTAATAAATTTCACAATTCACCTATTCAATATTCTGAATCTGTTCACGGATTTTTTCAATTTCCGCTTTCATATCCACGACAATTTTTGTTATGTTCAAATCCTGTGCCTTAGAACCTATCGTATTTACTTCACGGTTCATTTCCTGAACTATGAAATCAAGTTTTCTGCCTATAGGGTCATCTGAATCAAACATATTTTTCAGCTGTGATATATGACTTCTCAAACGCACCGTTTCCTCGTCAACCGCAATTTTTTCCGCAAAGACTGCCGATTCCGTAAGAATACGCTGTTCGTCAATGTCTTTGTTTTCAAGAATTTCAGAAAGTTTCTGATACAGACGGTTGCGGTAATTTTCAACGGTCTGCGGAGAAAGTTCCTCAACCTGTGCAACCATATTCAGAATGAAATCTGCCTTTGCGATAATATCATTTTTAAGCTTTTCTCCCTCTGTGGAACGCATCTCAACGAATTTTGAAAGTGACTCGTCTGCCACTTCCGCAATATCTGCCCAAATCTGTTCCTGATTGTCAGGTGCTTTCTGAACGACAAATATTTCAGGAAGCTTTATAAGCTTTGAAAGAACCAAATCGTCCTTAAGACCAAGTTCGTCGGAAACGCTTCTGAGAGCGTTTATATATCCCTCAGCAACAGCTTTGTTTATGGAAATTTCAGATTCCTTTGCTTCGATATTGTTGATTGTAACTGAAACCTCGACTTTTCCCCTTGAAACAGAAGTTTTCAGCAATGTCTTCATTTTTTCGTCGATATAGCTGTAAGTGCGGGGAATTCTTGAAGAGTATTCATAATATCTATGGTTAACAGAGCGTATTTCAACGAGTATATCACGTCCGTTGAGTATTTTCTGAGCTCTGCCGTAGCCTGTCATGCTCCTTATCACCTGACTCGCCTGCCTTTATAATAACAAATGTAATATGTATAATGCGTGACTATACTATTA